>DCEG01000012.1:0-54662 GCA_002316835.1 Bacteroidales bacterium UBA1035
TACTTTGTGGATAATATTGATACTATTAACTTTATGGTAGCTACGCATAACGAACACAGCTCACAGTTGCTGGCGCAATTAATTGATGAGCGCGGTTTGCCGCACAACCACCCGAATATTTATTTCTCGCAGCTTTACGGAATGAGCGATCATATCACCTTTAACTTAGCTGAAAATGGTTACAACGTGGTAAAATATGTGCCGTACGGTGAAGTAAAAACCATGATGCCGTATCTTTTCCGCCGTGCGGAAGAAAATACATCGGTAAAAGGACAGTCCAGCCGTGAGTTGAAGTTGATAGAAAAAGAGATCAGGAGAAGGAAAGCTACTAAGTGATTTGGAGATCTGGCGAAGAGGAAGACGTTGCCTTTGGCTTCGTATAAAATAATAAAAAACAGCGATTTATCGCTGTTTTTTATTTGCTTTAAAGTTCAAGTAACTCTTTGTCACCGCTGCTTTTTCTGAAAAGCATATCGGTTGGGTTTTCGAGCAATTGTTTGACGCGTACCAGAAAACCTACCGATTCACGACCGTCAATCACACGATGGTCATATGACAATGCTACGTACATCATTGGGCGGACAACAATTTGTCCGTCGATCACTACCGCGCGATCTAAGATATTATGCATCCCTAGAATAGCGGATTGCGGTGGATTAATAATCGGCGTGGACATCATTGATCCGAAAATGCCTCCGTTGGTAATTGTGAATGTTCCTCCTGTCATTTCAGGAATGGATAATTTGCCCTTACGGGCCTTGTCGGCCACTTCTGCAATGGCTTTTTCGATTTCGGCTAATCCCATACTTTCCACATTACGGATGACAGGCACCATCAATCCCTTGGGTGTGCTTACCGCTACAGAAATATCGGCGTAGTCGTATGTGGTGGTGTTTTCACCTTCCATCATTGAATTTACGCTCGGAAATTCCTGCAATGCAATAGCGCACGCTTTCAGGAAAAACGACATCATACCCAGTTTTATTCCGTGTTTTTCGACAAACTTGTCTTGATGTTTTTTTCGTAAGTCCATTATCGGTTTCATGTTCACCTCGTTGAAGGTCGTGAGCATGGCAGTTTCATTTTTTACAGATACCAGACGTTCACTCAATTTTCTGCGTAACGAGCTCATTCGGTCTGTTTTGGATTCACGGCTTGCAGGTCTTTTTAATCCACTTACAGCGCTTACGCCGCTTGCAGCCAGCACCGCTTCCACGTCGGAACGTTTCAGACGGCGTAAGCCGTTCATTACATCCTCCAGCGATAAATCGTTCTCTTCCATCACTCGTTTGGCTAGCGGTGTAACTTTCACGTTATCGTATTCTTCTGGTGTGGGTTTAGTTTCTGCTTTGGGTGCTTCCGTTTTGACAGGTTCGGGCTTTACTTCTTTCTTTTCGGGTTCTTTCTTTTCTTCAACTGAAGGAGTGGCTGCCTTTCTTTCTTCTTTGGGCTCGTCAGATGCTTCGGGTTGCACTGATGTGTCGATAGTGCAGGCCACGGCGCCTACTTCCAGGCTATCACCTTCGGATGCTTTCTGCGATATTTTCCCGGCTTCATCGGCAACTAAGGTCAATGTTGCTTTTTCCGATTCCAGTTCGGCTATTTCAGTGTCTTTCTTAACTACTGCACCGTCTGCCACAAGCCATTTGTAAAGCTCAACGTGCGTTATCGATTCTCCCGGGCTGGGAACTTTTATTTCTATTATTGCCATAATCTTTTCGCTTGTAATTCAATAGTTATTCAATTGTAATTCAGTTGATATTCGGTTGTTTAGATAAATTATTCAACGACGCGACTAATAACGCGAACGTAGTGAGTAAATTACGCCAAAGGCGAATTACGGCGAAGCCGGATCTCTATTTCATCGCTTCTTCAATAATTGTTGCCTGGTTTATCTTATGCAACGCTGTTAAGCCCTCGGCAGTTACACCACTCGCCGGGCGGGAGATGATACGTAGATTGCAGTCTCCAATCTGATGCTTCATAAACAATCCTGCGCCCATATTCAACGGTTCTTCCTGTACCCAGACAAGTTCTACTTTTTTGTTGTATTCTTTCAAAAGTTCACGGAGTTGTTTTTCCGGGAATGGATAAAGTTGTTCCATACGAATAATTGAGATGTGTTCTGCCTTTGCTTCTTTGCGTGCAGTTGCCAGTTCATAATATATTTTTCCCGAACACAATAACAGTTTGGTCACTTTTGGTAATTCTGCATCTCTGTCGGCGATAATTTCTTGAAAATGTCCTTCGGTGAAATCGGCTATAGTTGAAGTACAATCGGGATGACGCAACAAGCTTTTTGGTGTAAACGATATCAGCGGAACGCGGATGTCACGGTGTAATTGACGGCGAATGGCATGAAAATGATTGGCCGGGGTTGTCGGATTAACCACCTGCATGTTGTAGTTGGCGCACAGATTCAGGAAGCGTTCTATTCTTCCACTCGAATGTTCAGCACCTTGCCCCTCATAACCGTGAGGAAGAAACATCACCAATCCCGATTTTACTCCCCATTTCTCTTTTGCAGATGAAATGTACTGATCCACTATTACCTGACCCACGTTGAAAAAATCTCCGAACTGAGCTTCCCAAATAGTTAGCCCGAAAGGATTAGCTAATGAATAACCGTATTCGAAGCCCAAAACACCATATTCGTTCAACGGCGAATTGTAAACACGTACCATGGCGTGTTCGCCGCCTAGATTTTTCAACGGGAAATACTTTTCCTCGTTATCGTCTTCGGTTACAATTTCAGCATGACGATGCGAAAATGTTCCCCTTTCAGAATCCTGTCCGCTTAAACGAACGGGATAATTTTCTTTTGCTAATGACACATAAGCCATTAATTCACCCATTGCCCAATCGTAAGAATCGTCTTTGATCATGGCAGCTCTTTGACTAAACAAACGGACGGTCTTGTTGTAGAAATCCCTGTCTTTGGGTAGTGATGTAATGTTTTGCGCCAGTTCCAGGAACCTCTCTTTCGATATTTTAGTATCAGCAACGGTTTCGAAATCTTCAGCATTGGGAAGCCTGATACCTTTGTAATCTTCTCCGAGAAAAGGCTGAATACTTAGTTGTGTGCTTTCGTTGGCCGTATCGTATGCCTGATCCAGTATTTTATGAAAGGCATCTACGCGAGTTTCGTATTCTTTTTGAGTGAGCACTCCCTCATTGATCAATCTTTCAGCATAAATATCGCGCGGATTTTTATGCTTGGCAATTATATCGTAAAGCTTGGGTTGAGTAAAACGAGGTTCATCGCCTTCGTTGTGTCCGTATTTCCGGTACGAAAGCAAGTCTATAAACACATCGATATTGAATTTCTGACGAAACTCAAGTGCCAGTTTTGCAACAAACACCATGGCTTCAACGTCGTCTCCGTTTACGTGGAAAACCGGTGACTGTGTTACTTTGGCAACATCGGTGCAATAAGTACTTGAACGCCCCTGAAGATAGTTGGTGGTAAATCCTACCTGGTTGTTTATCACGATGTGGATAGTTCCACCTGTTTTATATCCGTCTAATTTAGAAAACTGAATGGTTTCGTACACAACTCCCTGACCGGCAATGGCAGCATCGCCATGTATCAAAACAGGCAATACCTGATTGTATTGAAAATCGTGGTCGTTTTCCAGCTTGGCTCTTGAGATCCCTTCAACCACCGGTCCAACTGCTTCCAGATGTGATGGGTTGGGAGCCAGGCTGACAGAAATTTTACGCCCATTGTAATCGATGGTGTTGTTGTATCCCAAATGATATTTTACATCGCCATACTTAATTTCTTCATTGTAATTTTCAGCAGTAAATCCGCGAAATATCTCTGAATAGGGCTTTTTCATGATGTTTGTCAGCACATTAAGTCTTCCGCGATGAGCCATTCCAATCACAATGTCATTTACGTCATATGCTCCACCGTGTGAGACCATGGCGTCCAGTGCCGGCATGATGGCTTCCGATCCTTCCAGTGAGAATCGCTTTTGTCCCACGTATTTTCTGTGCATATAGTCTTCAAAGCCGGATGCTTCGATCAATCTGTCAAGAATATGCAGTTTTCCTTCTTTTGAAAGGGATTCCTGATTCCTACTGCTCTCCATTTTTTCCTGTAACCATTGCACGATCTCCGGTTTCGTCATATAACGATACTCGACCCCAACGGATTTACAGTATGTTTCACTCAAATGTTCGATAATTTCTCTCAATGTGGCTCTGCCAATCCCTATCTCTTTACCCGCTTCGAACTCGATATCCAGATCACTTTCGGAAAGATTGAAATTTACAATGTCAAGCGTAGGAGAGTATTGGCGACGCGAGCGCACAGGATTGGTTTTAGTGAATAAGTGCCCCCTGCGCCTGTAACCATTAATAAGATTCATTACGGCAATTTCCTTATGTGAAACTCCGGCATCTAACTTGACCTCATGTGGTTTAACAGGGAAATGTTTGGCAGCTAAATCAAAGCCCTGAAAGAAAAAACGGAAACTTTCGTCCACATTCTCCGGATTTTCCTTGTATTGATTATACAATTCTTCTATGGCTCCTATATCCATAAAACTTAACTCTTTGCGGGTATCCATTGGTCTATTGTTGTAGTTAGGTTATTCAAACTGTAAAGATGATAAAATTGTTCACGCTTTGCAACTATTTTATTGGTAAAATTATATTTGAATATATTCCGAAATGTATATGAGCAGATTTTTAAACCTTTTTATTCTTTTTTCCATGAAGATAAAAGTTTGAGAGTCGATTGTCTATAAAAATCTCCTTCATGAGGAATGTGGAAATTTGTCTTTTTGGAGTAGATCAATTTCAATAAGAATGGAATATATGTGTAATTTTTAATTAGTTGTTTATCAGTGGATTAAATGGTGTTTTCAAAAAAAGAGAGACGCGGCATGCCACGTCTCTACATCTGTCATCTTACTTCTGTTGTTAAACAAAGTTTATTTCATTTCCCAGATATTGGAAGAGCTCATTAGAAAATCGGTAAACGATTTTTTACCGGCTTTTTCCTGTACTTCGGCAATCTGCTTTTCGTAATCTGCTTCGTAAGAAGGAGAATTCACGGAGCGAATAACACCCAATGCTACGGGGAGATCGTTGTCGTGTCCCATCAAACTAAGCTTGATGTGCAATGAGTTATCCATTGTAGAAGCATCGTGAATCAGAATATCGTCCATCGTGTATCCGTCTTCGCCAATGGTTACGGCTTTCAGGTTCCATCCGTCCAATACCAATCCCCGATTATTTTCAAGTCCGAAAATCATTTTTTCGCCATGTTTAAGCATGATTGTTTTTTCGGCTTTCCATGTGCGATCAGCAATTTTATTATGAATGCCATCGTTGAAAATGATGCAGTTCTGCAGTACTTCTATCACCGAAGTTCCTTTGTGTTTGGCGGCATCTACCATTATCTCGGTGGTGTTTTTCATATCCACGTCGATAGCTCTGGCAAAGAATGTTCCCCGCGCTCCAAAACAAAGTTCCGACGGGCGGAAAGGATCTTCCACTGTTCCGTATGGTGATGACTTAGAAACAAATCCGCGATCGGAGGTGGGGGAATATTGTCCTTTGGTAAGTCCGTAAATCTTATTGTTGAACAGAATAACATTGATGTCAACGTTTCTGCGGATGGTGTGAATAAAATGATTTCCTCCGATTGCCAGCGAGTCGCCATCGCCTGTAGCCACCCAAACATTCAGCCTAGGATTTGATACTTTTACTCCGGTAGCGATAGCTAGTGCACGACCGTGAATTCCATGAAATCCATAAGTGTTCATGTAATAGGGTAAACGCGAAGAGCAACCAATCCCTGAAATTACTGCAGTTTCGTGCGGATGGATATTCAACTCTGCCATTGCTTTATGTACGCAGCTTAAAATAGCATAGTCTCCACAACCGGGACACCAGCGTACATTCACATCGCTTTTATAATCTTTCTGTGTATATTTTACTTGCGCTTTTTCTATTGTTGCAGTTTCCATCGTTATTTTCCTTCCATAATTTTAATAAACTCATCCACCAGTTCGCTCACGCTGAAAGGTTGTCCTTCCACACGATTGAATTGGTGAATTTTAATATCATTGAACTTACCAAGTAAATACGAAGCAAAATGGCCTGTATTCTGTTCAGCAACGATAATAGTTTTATATTTTTTCAAAATATCGTGTGTGTTGCGTGGCAACGGATTGATAAATCTGAAATGCGAGAGAGCTACTTTCTTGTTTCTATCCTGAATGCGCATCATCACTTCCAGTAAATGACCGTAAGTTCCACCCCAGCCAACTATAAGTGTGTCGGCGTCGTGATTGCCTATTACTTGTTGTTCGGGTATAAAATCAGCTATTTTTTCTATTTTAGCCTTACGGGTGTTCACCATCAACTGGTGATTGTTGGGATTAGATGAGATTACACCGGTTGAATAATCCTTTTCCAATCCACCTATCTGGTGCATGTATCCGGCAGTTCCGGGCACACCCCAATATCTTACCAGCTTGTCTTCGTTACGAAGATAAGGTTTCCAGCTTTCAGCATCACCATTAAATGTTTCCTGAACGTATGGCGGTTTAATCTCCGGATATTCATCGAGATTTGGGATTTTCCACGCCGATGCACCGTTAGCAATATAACCGTCGGTAAGTAAAATAACCGGAGTCATGTGCTCCAGCGCAATTTTCGATGCCCAGTATGCACTGTCGAAACAATCGACTGGCGTAGTGGCTGCAAGCACCGGCAGAGGGCTTTCACCGTTTCTTCCGTATAGTGCCTGAAATAAATCGGCTTGTTCGCTCTTGGTGGGCATTCCGGTAGAGGGACCACCACGCTGAACGTCAACCACTACCAGCGGGAGTTCGGTCATTACGGCTAGTCCCAGTGCTTCGCTTTTGAGCGATAAACCCGGTCCCGATGTAGACGTCGCTCCTAAGCTTCCGGCAAAACTGGCGCCGATCGCGGTACAGATACCCGCAATTTCGTCTTCCATCTGTAAAGCCTTTACACCCAAGTCTTTCCTGGCTGTGAGTTCCTGCAGGATATCGGTTGCCGGTGTGATGGGGTATGAGCCGAGGAACAGTTTTACACCTGCTTTTTCGGCGGCGGCGATCAACCCGTAAGCGGTAGCTGTATTACCGTTTACATCAGTATAAAAACCTTTGCCGGCTTGTATAGTGTCAATCCGATATGTCGTTGCCGTCAGATGAATGTTGTTCCCGTAATTATACCCGTCTGTGAGCGCTTTTATATTGGTTTCGACCAATTTAGGCCTTTTTTTAAACTTATCTTTCAGTAATTGTTCTGCAATTTCAATCGGCCGGTTAAACAGCCAGCAAACAATACCCAGCGAGAACATATTCTTACTACGCAAAATGTCCTTATTTTCCAGTCCGCTGTCTGCCAAAGAGTCTTTTGTCATGGATGTAATGGCAACAGGAATGGGTTGTACATACTCAACATTGAGTTCGGCAAAAGGATCATCGGTCTTGAAGAGTGCTTTATCCAAATCTCTTTTCGTGAACGAATCGGTGTCGAAAATAACGATCGATCCCTTTTGTAAATGCTGGCGATTGACTTTCAGAGCAGCGGGATTCATCGCGATGAGCACATCTGCTTTATCTCCCGCATTATAAATATCTTTCGATCCCACGCGGACCTGAAATCCCGAAACTCCGTTCAATGTGCCTTGTGGCGCACGAATTTCTGCCGGATAATCAGGAAAAGTGGCTATTTCATTTCCAAATATGGCAGACAATGTAGAAAATAACGTTCCGGTTAACTGCATCCCGTCACCCGAGTCGCCGGAAAACCGTATAGTTACCTGCTTCAAATCTGTAATAACAGTTTCATTCGTCATAATAAAAAATCTTGATCTGTAAATCTTTAAGTTGTTTGTGTGTTTTTTCAATCGTGTTTGAAAATCAATTCTTTCAACTTCTGAAAGGTTAATTTCATTTATTATAATAAAGAATACAAAGTAACAAAAGAGTTGGGGAAAAAGCAAATTTTGTGTTCTATAAATTAACGACCCGAATTCTTGAGAGTTAGTTGTTGATGTTTGAAGGTTATTGGGCTTTGGAGTCAATATGTCTGTTTGAAAGGCACTATGATGTCCTGGTTTTAGATAAAGTATCAAGCAATAGGAGAGTATAAAGATAAAACAAAGGCAAGTTCCCGATTTTAAACGAAAACTTGCCTCATATCAGATGTTTTTTAATTATTTACTTACCGGAGAAAGCAGGATATCCCGGATTTTGTATCAGATTGTTATTGGTCTCCCATGCTGACTCGGGTATGGGGAACAGCAGGAGGTGAGCCGGAGATGCCTGAGGACGAAGATAGCCCGGATTGAGAAATTTACCGAAGCGAATCATATCCTGTCGGTTGAAGCATTCCCATGCAAGTTCCAAACGGCGTTCCAAATATAAGTTGTCGAGTGTGGCGGTTGTATAATTATGAGTTGTATTGCCAAATCCGCGTTCACGGATCACGTTGATTAAACGGGTGGCTTCTGCATTGTCTTTACCTAGACGAAGCAATGCTTCAGCTTTCATCAGATACACATCGGCCAGACGGAAAATCGCGTAATCGTTTTCCTGGTCTGAACTGGAAAGTCCTTTCTCGAATACCCATTTGTTAACGCGTGCACCTTCTTCCTGATGCACTTCGCCCCACATTCCCTGTCTTTCCGTTTTCGGAATAATGTTGAAGTCTATCGTGTGAATGAGAGGACGACCGTGCCCCGTCATCAGTACTTGCCCTGTTGCGGGGTTGATCATCGGACCGATCAGGAATGAGCCGATCTTGCGTTTATCAGTGTCTTCGAACTGTTTTACATAATCGGGCTGTGCGCTCACACCGTTCCATGTTCCGATATTCATTCCTAATGCGATCGGGTCCAGGTAGTGCAGTGTGCGGTAATGCATGTGGTTTCCGCCATCGGCTTTGCCGAAAGTAATGGGAAGAATAATTTCCTTGGAAACCTGATTATTTACTTCGAAGCTTGTTTTCCAGTTGGGTTCGATGATGTAATCGAGTGTCATCACTTTGTTGGCAGCATCAATAACCCCTTGCCAGTTAGGAGTTCCTGTCCAGACTCCGGCATTCAGATACATCTTGGCCAGCAGAGTGTAAGCAGCGCCCTGTGTAAATTTTCCATAGCTAGCGCCGGTTACATCCGTACGCAACACGTCCTTGATCTCATTCAGTTCTTTGATTGTAAAATCGTATAGTTGCTGGCGGGTAGACATTCCCGGTAATTCGGTGCTCTTGTAGTCGGCGACCAAAGGTGCATTTCCGAAATAGTCGATCAGCATGTAATACCAGAAAGCACGGATACCGCGGATTTCAGCTAACGTACGGGTTTTGAGTTCTGCATCCATTTCAGCAGTTTCAATGGTTGCATAAATACGGTTACACGTAGTGATACCCGACATACATGCATTCCATGAATTTCTGATCATTCCATTTCGTGCCTGCCATGTATGCAGTTTCATTTCCATGTGAACGCCGCCGTCCCACCAGTCTCCACCGACGCGTGTAGGTGTAATGGCCATATCGCCACTTTCGTCGGAGAGAAGAAATACATCACCTGGCCACACACTTTTCAGTGTTTTATACATCGGTGCGATAATCGAGTTTATTTCAGCCGGCTTTTTCCCAAACTGATCTGCGGGAATTCTGTCGTACACCTTTTCATCCAAATTGGTACAGGAAATAACCCCTAAAAGTAGGGCGAATGTGACCCATAACAACGATAATTTATTTATTTTTTTCATATTGCGTAATTTTAAAATGTGAGACTGATACCTACAGAATAAGTTCTTGCTTTCGGATAATATTCACGATCTTCCACACCCGGTGCCAAACCGTTGTTTCTGTTTTCATCCACTTCGGGATCTAATCCTTTGTAATTGGTAAGCACAAAGAGATTCTGTCCGGTCGCATACACTCTGGCGCTGTTAAGCCAATTAATACCACTGGTCTTGAAGGTGTAGCCCAGCGAAAGGTTGTCGAGGCGTATGTGCGAAGCATCTTCAACATAGAGAGAAGAATATTCAGGTACTACTTTTAATTCATAGATTAATGGATCGTCTAAAGCATTTGCTCCAATAAGATATCCCGGGTGTCCGTAAGTCATTCGTCCCATATTCAACACTTTGTTGCCCAATGTGCCGCGGAAGAAGAATGACATATCCCATGCTTTGTAATTGAATTGGTTGTTCCATCCGAAAGTCAAATCGGGTTGAGCAGAACCAATATAGGTGTAATCTTCAGCCGTAACACCATTCACCTCTTCTCCGTCTTTGTTTTTAAAGACGTATTTTCCGTTTTCATCAATTCTTACAAATTCCGGTCCGTAGAACTGTCCCACGGGATAACCTTCTTCCACTACGTGGGTTGTACGACCGGATCCTCCGCGTACCCATGCGTCACCCACCATCACACGGTTTGTAGTATACTCTTCGTTCGATAACCGGGTGATCTCATTTTTATTATGTGCCAGTGTAAGGGAGGTATTCCAGTTAAAATCTCGGGTACGGACAGCATCGATATTCAACGCCAATTCTACTCCCGTATTGCGCATATCACCCACATTGGCCATCATGTCTTGATACAGATATGGCGGCGTAGGTACTCGATAGGTGTAAAGCATGTCTTTTGTACGTTTGTCGTACCATTCAACTGTACCGTTCACCCGATTATTGAAAAGTGTAAAATCTAACCCTACGTTGAACATTGCCGTTTCTTCCCATTTGAGGTTCGGATTTGCATTTTGGCTGATTTGATAGGCGGTGAGCCAGGCTCCGTTGTCGTAATAGGTGCCGCTCGTGCCATAAAGTTGAAGCGTTCTATAGGGGTCGAGTCCCGATTGGTTACCGGTGATACCATAACCTGCGCGAAGTTTCAAATCGTTGATCCAGTTTGCGTTGTCCATGAAAGACTCTTCAGAAATAGCCCAGGCAGCCGACACGGAGGGAAAAGTACCCCACTTGTGGTTTGCTCCGAACTTGGAAGAACCATCGCGACGTACGGTGGCTGTAATCATATATCGCTCGGCGTAACTATAGTGCGCACGTGCGAAAAACGAGATCAAACGGCTCATATTCCGTGCCGAGCCTACGTCGGTGGGACGCAGTCCCTGTCCGGATCCCAGGTTGTTTGCACCCAGCAAATCGGTTGTGAAATTGCGATTGGCTGCCATCATATAGGAATATTCATTTTCTTCCCACGAGTATCCGCCAAGGGCATTCAATCTGTGCTTGCCTTCTTCTCCGAAAGACGTGCTGTAGTCCAGTAACCATTCCATCAAGTGCTTATCCCATATTCTGTTTTCGCGTTGTGCGTAACCTCCGTCGTTTCGTCCTGCCTGTGTCAGGGAGTTATTGTACCGGCTTCTTTCTTCCGTATGACGGCCCTTGTATAACATTGTCTTCAGATCGAGCCCTTCCACAATGGTGAAAACCAGATCGCCTGATCCATAATAGTTCACATTTTTTCTTAGATCCTGGTTATACTCCTGATTCCTTACAGGGTTTCCCTGATCGTATTCGCGTGTATCGAACCATTCTCCGTCGGACAATTTAATCGGGTAAACCGGCAACATGTTGTACGCAAGTACAAAATTATATCTGTTTGCTTCATGCCAGTCACCCATGGTGGCCGAACCTGTTAATCCGATACGCAGGCGATCGTTAATAGCTCTTTGTTGTAACTGAAAACGGAAATTGTATCTTTCTAAATCATTGTCGCGAACAACTCCTTCTCTGTTTAAATAATTAAAAGAGGCGCGATAATTATTGGTTGAACCGCCACCTGACAAAGAAACACTGTGATTTTGAGCTACACCTGTGCGGGTGATCTCGTCAAACCAATCGGTATTGGCACCGTATTTGTCATAAACTGAAGCATCTCTTCCGGCCTCCTTTGCATAGGCACGCCATTGATCGGCAGTTAACAAATCGGGCTTGTTTGCGAGTTGCGAAACTGCCGCATAGCCGTCGTAAGAAACAGATGTTCTCACTCCTGAACCTCTTTTTGTAGTAATCAGGATCACACCTCCGGCAGAACGTGAGCCGTAAATAGCAGCTGAGGAGGCATCTTTCAATACAGAGATCGATTCAATATCCTGAGGTGCTACTGTTTGTAAATCACCGCCGGGCACACCATCGATCACGATGAAAGGGCCCTGGTCGTTTTGTAACGTAGATACCCCTCTTAATCGAATACGCGAGCCCACGGTTACATCACCCGATGGTGTCGTAATGTTCAATCCGGCTACCTTCCCTTGCAGCAAGTCGGCAGCATCGCGTGTAACCCCTTTATTAAAACTTTCGGGAGATACATTTGTAACTGATCCGGTGATTTCGCGACGACGTTGTTGACCATAGCCAACTACTACTAATTCATCCAATAGCTCAGTGTCGTCCCTTAATACAACATCAATGACAGTTCGCCCTTCGATTGGAATCACCTGTGTCTGCATACCCACATATGATATCTCCAGACTTGCTCCGGGAGCAACTCCCTGAATTGCGAAAATTCCGTCCATATCAGTGACCGTTCCGGATGTAGTTCCTTGCACCTGTACTGTAACGCCGATCAGTGGTTCCCCGTCAGTCCCTTTTACAGTACCCCTCACATTGATGTTTTGCGCAAACGCCTGCACGGAAAAAATCCATACGGTTACAAACATCACTACTTTTAGTAAACTTAACAATTTTTGTTTCATACTTTCATGTTTGTTTGAGTAATACAAATTAATGGTTATAAAGCTAATAGTTCAACTATGAAATAATTTTAAATAAAGATTAGAATATTTGCATTTTTTACAATTAGATAAATATTTTTTGTATTCATTATACAAAAATAGTCATTTATAGCAGTTTTTACAAATAAATTTTAATTAAAGTAGCCGAATTTATTTGTTTTTTAACAAAAGCGGCGCCGTTAAATATTAAAAAGTTATAAGCGTACACTATAGGCCAATCTCATTGTATCTGCATTGGTGTGGTTGCCCGATTAACGTCTGTGTCCTATGTGAAATGTAAGATGAATTAGTGATTTCTGATCAGGTGATCATCTGAGTCGATAAAGCAGTGATGCTCCATCTTCTTTTATCTTCCTTGTGGTTCTCAAAAAATCCACTTGTAATTTTAAATAACCCAAAATGGCGATTTCCAATACAATGGAACCGAACGAAAATTCTTTGATAATATTCTCTTTTACGATTAAAAATAACCCGATAACCAACAAAGGATATTACAGATAAGTGAGGGTGTGGAAGATTTGTTTGATATTTTTCATTTGGTTTTATTCGATTGAGCTTTGGTTTTCACACCGACGCCGACTTCTGAATCGTGTCAAGAGAAAAAACTCACACCGTCTTCAACGTTTTTTGCTTATTTTTCAGCATTAAAATCGCTTTTTCGGCACGTGATTGTCGGGTTTGTTCCTGTTTTGCCGATCCAACCCAATCGCAGTATCCACATTTGTAAGAAGCACTTAAGGTTTCAAAAAAATCACGAGCTTGCCTGTCGTTGTCGAGTAATTGCTGAAGTTCAGCCGGTACTCCTTCAATGTGTTCTCCTTTTTTTAGCATAAACGATACGTTTAAAATTTGTAGTTTTGATGTTCTTAGTCTCCTTCTCTCCAAGTCGTCTTGCGCCACGTCGCAAACTCACTTTCTCTCAATTCTCGCTCCCAATTTATTCAATCGCACATCAATATCCTGATATCCACGGTCGATTTGGTCGATATTGTGGATGGTGCTGATGCCTTTGGCGCTCATGGCTGCGATAAGGAGCGAAATTCCGGCACGAATATCGGGCGAAGTCATCGTCATTCCGCGCAGGCGGAAACGATTGCCCAACCCGATGACGGTGGCACGGTGCGGATCGCACAAAATAATTTGCGCACCCATATCGATGAGTTTATCCACGAAAAAGAGGCGGCTCTCGAACATCTTTTGGTGAATAAGTACGCAACCTTCGGCTTTGGTGGCTACAACGAGCATCACGCTCAGCAAATCGGGTGTGAGTCCGGGCCACGGCGCGTCGGCAATGGTTAGGATGGAGCCGTCGATAAACGATTCGATGGTGTAATGTTCTTGCGCCGGGATGTACAAATCGTCGCCGTGCTGCTGCACCGTAATTCCCAATCGGCGGAAGCTTTCGGGGATGATGCCCAGGTTTTTTATCGACGCGTTTTTGATGGTAATTTCCGACGCGGTCATGGCTGCCATGCCGATGAAACTGCCCACCTCAATCATATCGGGCAAGAGGCGGTGGCGGCATCCGCCCAGTTTGGTTACGCCTTTTACTACAAGCCGGTTGGAACCTATTCCTTCTATTTTCGCGCCCATTTGCACCAACATGCGGCTCAGTTGCTCCACGTATGGTTCGCACGCGGCGTTGTAGATAATGGTTTCGCCTTGGGCAAACACGGCTGCCATGAGCAGGTTGGCGGTTCCGGTTACGGAGGCTTCTTCCAGCAGGATGTATTGCCCGCGAAGTGTTTGGGCGGTGAGCGAAAAGAGTTGTTTTTTATCGTCGAAAATCAGTTCGGCACCCAATTTCATGATGCCGTTAAAGTGGGTATCCAGCCGTCGCCGTCCGATTTTATCGCCGCCCGGTTTAGGAACTGTTGCGCTTCCAAACCGTGCCAGCAGCGGGCCAACAATCATAATGGAACCACGCAAAGCGGCAACTTTTCGCATATAATCTTCGGTATTGGTAAACTCCAAATCGATATTTGATGCTTGGAATGAGTAAGTGTCGGGGTTAAGCTTGCGTACTTTCACCCCCATATCTTTGAGCAGGTCGATGAGGTTGTTTACATCTAAAATATCGGGGATGTTTTCGATAATTACTTCTTCTTCGGTCAGCAGCGTGGCGCAGATTACTTGCAACGCTTCGTTTTTGGCTCCTTGCGGGGTGATTTCACCTTTTAACTGGTGCCCACCTTCGATGATAAATGAGGACATAATTGTATTTTGGATTTTGGAAATTATGATTTTGGATTTACGATTTGTACAAATTTAGGGAATTTATTATGAAATGACGAATTGGGTTTTATATTTTGCATAGAATTAGCTCATTTTTTATGCAAATCTATAACTCGACTTTATAAATTGCATAAAACTCTTTGTTCAACACGCTGTGCTTTTCGCTAAAAAATCCAGACTTCGGGTTCCAATCCGATGTTATATTTATTTTTCACTTCACGTTGGACTTCCTGAATGAAATTCAGTATTTCCTGCCCGCTGTTGGTTCCGTAATTCACGACAATAAGCGCGTGATTTTCGTAAGTACCCACATCGCCTTTTCGTCTTCCTTTGTAACCCGCTTTTTCGATAAGATAAGCCGCTGAAGTTTTAAAACCGTCAGTTCCGGCGTTGTAAACGGGCGCATCGGGTAGGAGAGTGAGCAGTTTTTCTTTTTCGGATTTCGATAAAATAGGATTTTTAAAAAAACTTCCGGCGTTGGGCAGCACTTCCGGGTCGGGTAGCTTTCGATTCCGCACATTGATAACCGCTTCCCTTACTTGCCACAAAGACGGATTGGGATTGCCTTTCAGCTCGCGACTCAAATCGACGTATTTTTCAACGTACGAAAACAATTTTTGTAGTCTGAAGATCACTGAAGTTATCACGTATTTCCGTGTTTGCTTGAAAATGCTGTTTCGATAGGTGAAATCACATTCTGCATTGGAGAAAGTTTTAATACTTCCGGTTTCAATTTCAACGGTCCTCACCAGCGAAATAACGTCTTTTATTTCAGCTCCGTATGCTCCGATGTTTTGTATAGGCGCGGCGCCCACCGTTCCGGGAATTAAGGATAGGTTTTCGATTCCTGAATAACCACGAGAAACACAAAAATCTACAAACGCGTCCCAATCTTCCGTTGCACCGGCTTCAATTTCAATCCAATCGTTATTTTCTTGCAAGATTTTGATACCGTAGATTTCAGGTTTAATGATTAATCCGTTGAAATTTTGGGTGAAAAACAGGTTGCATCCGTGTCCGATAACGAGTTTTTTTTCAGTTTTATAGGTTGCGAGTATTTCTTGCAATTCTTCTACCGTTTTGGGTTGTGCAAAAAGTTTAGCCAACGCTTTCGTTCGGAAAGAATTGTAGGGTTGAAGTTGTATGTTGTGTTGGATGTTCATTTTTTTGTTTCGGGTTGTGAATTGTAAAGACACACGGCCGTGTGTCTTTACGATGGACGATATATCAAAAACACACACGGTTTTTTGTGCATATCTGGTAAAGACGCACGGCCGTGCGTCTTTACGTTCCACGCTTTCACGGTTTTGGTAACGATATATTCATCGTCGCACGAAATATTCATGGCAATGCACAGTCGGGTTTGCGGACGGCAATGCTGCAAAATATCTTCGGCCAATTTTTGATTACGATAAGGAGTTTCTATAAAAAGTTGGGTTTGGTCTTCGTTGTAGGCGCGGTTTTCGAGTTGTTTCAATTTTTTTATCCGTTCGTTTGCATCTATCGGCAAATAGCCGTGAAAAGCAAAGCTCTGCCCGTTGAATCCCGATGCCATTACCGCCATCAACATAGACGATGGACCAACCAATGGCACCACTTTCATCCCTTCGCTTTGCGCAATTGCCACCACATCGGCACCTGGGTCGGCAACGGCAGGACAACCGGCCTCGGAGATTACGCCCACGCTCTCTCCTTTACGAATAGGTTTTAAGTATTCCGAAATATGTTGCCTGTCGGTATGTTGGTTTAGTTCATAAAACGTGAGCGAATCTATATCGATATCTTTGTTGCATTGTTTCAAAAAACGTCGTGCTGAACGTACGTTTTCCACGATGAAATGGTGTAAATTGGAAATAATTTGGGTGTTATATGCCGGCAAAACCCGGTCAATCGGTGTGTCACCCAGCGTAGTCGGAATTAAATATAAAGCAACGTTTTTCATAACAAGTGATTTACAGCCAGATATTTCCACAACGGAGCAGCCATAGTGGCCTGAATGATTTCTCCGTCTATCAGCAGTTCTTTTAGTTTATCGAGCGAAAAGAGGTGAACCGTAAGGTCTTCAGACTCATCAAGCGCTTGTCCGCCAATTTTCTCCACACCTTCGGCAACGAAGCAGTATGAAAGGTTGGTATTTGCACTTGCGTTGGGAGAAACGCATATTAACTCGCTCCATTTTCCGTTTCCATAACCGGTTTCTTCCATCAACTCCCGTTTTGCTGATTCGAGCGGCGATGAATCGCTGTTTTCGCAAACTCCGGCGCACAATTCGTAACAAACCTGACCTAATCCGTGACGATACTGTTTTACCATCACAAACTTTTTTTCACGGGTTATAGCGATAATGTTTACCCAGTTGTTGTATTCCAAAACGTAATATTCGGGAGCGATATTCCCGTTTGGCAGTTGCAATCGTTCTTTTCTGACCGTTAACCAAGGTTCCCGATGCAAATATTCGCTATCCAATACTTTCCAGTGCAGGGATTCGTCGTCGCTTTTTAACTTCATCGATAAAAATTTTCTTGCAAAATTAGGCAAAAATGTCCGTACATTTCTTGTTTTATCGAATCAATAACCGAAACGGATAAGATCGCCAATGGAATCGACTTTTATTTTATCGGCAAATTCACTTACCAGATTGATATTGGCAAATGCAATGAAAACCACTACCATAAAAACTATCCCGTATAGACCACCGGTTATGTGCGCCGAGTGGTTGATCCCTTTAGCTTGTTTTTTATCGAGAGAAACGGATATCAGCAAAAAGATGATCCCGAAAAGGAAAGCCGGCAACCAGATGGGAATAAATAAAACTCCCATATAATTCATCGGGTTGACGAGAATGTAGGCGAAGATTATCGCGGATACCGCTCCGGACGCTCCTAAACTCCGGTAGTTAGCGTTGTCTTTCTGTTTAAAATATGTCGGAAGTATGGAAACCGGCAACGCGGTTATATACAGAAGCAGAAAGTATATAGTTCCGGTTTGCTGTCCGAAAGTGGTTTTAAAAGCCTGTTCGATATCGCCTCCAAAAAAGTAGAGCGTGAACATATTAAAGATAAGATGTGTGTAATCGGCGTGCAGCACACCGTAGGTGAAAAAACGATACCATTGCCCGCGTTTGACTTCGGTGGGACGGAAAATAAGTTTGTCCATCATCGTGTAGTTACTGAAAGCGGCAATGGAAATAACGGCTGTTATCCCGATTATAATAAAAGTGATCATATTTTTTGAGTGTAAAGATAAAGAAAAAGGATTGAATTTTATGGTTCAACCCTTTTTCTGAATGTATATATCGAGATTTTCCTATTTTTTTGTTGCGGCTATTACTCCACGGAAATACCCGATGGATTCAGCAATTCCCAGGAATGGATCGTTCATATTTCGTTCGTGCTCAAGACTGCAAACGCCATCGTAACCCACTTTTCTGAGCATTTTTACAAATCCCGGAATATCTAAAATCCCACGACCAACTTCAACGGAATATCCTTGCTTTGAGGCTCCGGTAACGTCTTTGATGTGCACATCGAAAACGCGTGATTTGTATTTTTTCAAATCTTTCACCGGATCTTTTCCGTTACGTCGATCATGACCGATATCAAGACACATTCCGATACGCGGATCAAGGTCTTTTACGTTTTTCCAAACATCTTCTGCATCAGGATATAACGGCATGTCCGGTCCATGCAGGTGAATGGCATATTTGAAATCGTATTCCTTCACTTTTTTGTCTACATAAGGCAATAAATCATAGTTGGGAACGCCAACAATCATTTTCAC
The DNA here is from genome assembly GCA_002316835.1 of Bacteroidales bacterium UBA1035. Taxonomy (GTDB): domain Bacteria; phylum Bacteroidota; class Bacteroidia; order Bacteroidales; family Dysgonomonadaceae; genus Petrimonas. Next base: position 18,779 of record DCEG01000012.1, read on the forward strand.
TCCCACGCGCTTAGCATACTCAAATGCTTTATCAATTTCCTCCTGAGAACGCATATAAATAGGTCCAACAGCGTATCCGGTAACGTTTTTAGCTTTCAGTTTGGCGTGAAAAGCAGCGATTTGTTCATCTGTGCTGTTCAACGGCAAATGAAAATCTTTTATACAAAGGTAGCGGACATCGCACTTTTGCATAATTTCAAGCGTTTTATCGAGATCGAACTTAACAAACGTATACCCTGCCATTCCTACCTTGAATTTTTCGAATGTATCAGGAGCGGGTTGTGGATCGGGGCGATCTTGCGCCATCATTAGAACGGAAAATAGTATTCCCGTAAGTAACAGAGATAATTTTTTCATCAGATTTTTATTTTGTTTATAGATTTGTTTTTATAGAAACATCAAGTTTCAGACCATTTGTAATTCTAACTTCTTTACTTCTCTTTCTTAATTACCAAATATTTCAATTCTGTATCGCCCACATTGCGGATGCCGTGTTCACTTTCCGGCGGGCAATAAAAACTGGTATTAGGCTTAATAACACGTGTTTCACCATCGAGATAAACTTCAGCAGTACCTTCCAGAATAAAATAGAATTCATCCATGGCATGGCGGTGTGGTGCGTGTGTAGACAAATGTGGACCAACAACACTCAGTTTCAAGGTACGGCCGTCCACAAAATCGGCGTCTGCGAAGTAATACTGATAGCCAACCTTTGTTTTTTTTGCTTTTTCAGCTGAAAATGCGTTTACACATTCATCGATGGTAAATTCTTTTTGATTTTCGGGATTGTTTTGTTGTGCCGATATTGTTAAGCAAAACAAAAACAAAAAAGGAAAAACGATTAATTTTTTCATGTGAATATTATTACTGTGTTCGTGCACAAAAATACAAATTTTATCGTAATACAAGAATAAAAAGAGGATTTTGTTACAAAAAAAATTGCATATTCAATAAATCAAACCTTTTTTCGTTACTTTGCAAGAAACTGTTTGAATTTTTAAGAAATAGCTTCTTGATATCCAATGCACACGGACGAATGAAACTCTATTTAGGTTCCCGCCAACTCGTGAAATATGCATTCCTGGTCATCGCGATTGCCATTGCAGTGGTGTCTCTTATTTTTTCTAACAGGCTTGTGAAAGAATTGGCTAAGGAAGAACGGAGCAAAATTGAGATTTGGGCTTCTGCAACCGAATTGCTTGCTAAAAAAGGCGATGAAAATGCGGATATGAATCTTGTATTACAAATTTTGCAAAGCAATAAGACTATTCCGGTTATTTTATACGACAAAACCAACGGAGTAGCTACTGCTAATAACATAAAACTTCCCGAAAAAGACCCTAATGGTTTTTTGCTGGAAAAAATAGATGAGTTTGCTGAAAAACACGATCCTATTCTGCTTGAAGAACTTAATCAGTATGTTTATTACGGTGACTCATATACGCTTAAGCGATTACAGATTTATCCGTATGTGCAATTGTTGGTGATTTCTCTGTTTATCGCGTTAGCATTTTTTGCTCTCCGAAGTTCGCAGAAAGCGGAGCAAAACAAAGTGTGGGTGGGGTTATCTAAAGAAACGGCGCATCAGCTGGGAACACCTATTTCCTCATTAATCGCCTGGACGGAATATTTGAAACTGAAAGAGATTGACCCTATTTTGATGAACGAAATGGGAAAGGATGTGCATCGGTTGGAAGTTATCGCCGATCGGTTTTCAAAGATTGGTTCTGTATCTGATAGCAAGTCTGTGGACTGGCAAGAGGCAGTGAGGAAATCGGTCGCTTATCTAGAAAAGCGGATTTCAGATAAAGTGCAGTTGAATTTTGATTTTCCCGAATCGCCTGTGATTGTTCTGCTTAACGAGTCGTTGTTCAGTTGGGTGATCGAGAATCTGACCAAAAACGCTGTTGATGCGATGAGCGGACAAGGTACAATCACTTATTCGATAGGTGAAAAAGGGAAGTATTATTTTCTTGACATGACCGATACCGGAAAAGGCATTCCAAAATCGAAATTCAAAAGCATATTTTCACCCGGGTTTACCACAAAGGAGCGAGGGTGGGGACTGGGCTTATCGCTCGCGAAGCGAATTGTTGAGGATTATCACAACGGAAAGATTTTCGTGAAACAGTCTGAAATAAGGAAAGGAACTACGTTTAGAATATTGTTGAGAAAAGGTTAATTTCGCTTGCTTCCGCAAAGTTTTTCAACAACTCCACCGAATAATCGGTTGCTTCCTGCAAACCGTCTTTTCCGGAATATCCGTTTATGATCATTAACAGATGAATAGTTTCTGCAGTTATTTTCGTGCGTTCTTCGTCGCTGGTGGGTGTGCCGATTCCTCCAATTTCATCCCGATAAACCGGCAATCCTTCGATATTCAGCAGACCACGTCCGATGGCTTCGAATTTTTCGTCAGCTTTGCCTACTCCCAGAACAAGATTTCCCTGAATTTTGTCGGCATCGAATCCTCCAATGGAATATCCGGTTTTCAGCGAAACCAAATTTATTAAATCTACCAGCGTGTAAATCTGATACAGATTTACATCCTTTATTATACGTCTGCACAGCGCATCTGCCGAAGGCCGGTATCGGCTCGGATCTTTGCCAAGGTTTTTATATGCTTGTCGTGTAGCAGAAATGGTTTTCCTCTTAGTAATATCTTCCATTTTATGCGTTGATCTGAAATCTGCCGAAAATTTATCAATCTCTTTCCATAATTCTTCGTTGTGCGGTGTGTTTTTTACCTTGCAAAATATTGCTGAAAATTGAAATTTGGGACAAGCGTCATAAATACTATCACTAACAGTTATTTTTATATCGTTCATTTTTATCAATTTGGTTCAGAAATGTCGTTTTTAGCAGCTCAGAAATACAAATTTACAAAATCTCAACTAAACTTTTCAAGATTTGTCGCAACGGAATGAATTTATGAAAAATAACTTATGAAAAGTTGTGAGAAACACGAGCATTGACTATATTTGCGTGAGTTTTTGTTTTCTATGACTGACGAGAAAAAAAAGTTGTTGACTGACCTGGAGTTTCGTGTGAAACAAGTGATGTACATGTGCGATACTCTGAAAGAGGAAAATATTAGATTAAAATCCGACTTTCAGGCTGTCCAACAGCAGGTTGCCGAAAAAACGGAGCTGCTTAATCAGTTGAAAACAAAATATGATAGTTTAAAAATGGCAAGAACCATAACTGCAGCATCGGTTGATGTAAAAATTGCCAAGAACAAACTGTCGAAATTAGTGCGAGAGGTTGATAAATGCATAAATTTATTGAATAGTTAAACCGAAAAAATTTATGCTATGGGCGACGAAAAGTTTTTATTAACATTGGAAGTTGACGGACGAAGGTATCCGCTGAAAATCAAACAATCCGAAGAGGAAGCCTTTAGAAAAGCCGCCAAAACAATAAACGATAAATTAAACCAATACAGGGTTAAATTTGGATCAAATCCCGATTTAACCGCTCAGGATTTTATGGCTATGACTGCCATACAGGCATTGGTGGAAAATTTTTTAGTTGGGAGTAAGAATAATACGAAACCCTATGAAGATACGATCAGTTCGTTAGTAAAAGAACTGGATATTTTCTTGAAGAAGTAGTGTGAATTACTGCTCTTCAGGTACAACTTGTATCGCACTTTTTTACAGTTGATTTTTTAATCAAGCTGAAAATTGTGCGATTTTTATTTTTTAAAGGACAAAAACTAATATAAGAATAAATTCAGAATCTTTTCTTGCATTTGATCGACTTTTTTGAATGCAAGAGTTTTATAAATTATTAATAATCAGAAATATGGAAATAGTAATAGGAGTTATCGGTTTACTTATCGGAGCAGTTGTTGCCTGGTATTTGACCGGTAAAGCGGCTAATTCGCGTGCTCAAAATATTTTGAGCGATGCGGAAAAAGATGCTGAGGTAATCAAGAAAAATAAGTTACTGGAAGCAAAAGAGGAGATCATTTCGATGAGGGCCGAGGCAGAAAAACAGGCAAATGCACGAACATCGAAAATACAAATTACCGAAAACCGCTTGAAACAGCGTGAAATGTCATTGAATCAACGTCACGAAGAGTTGGGTAAAAAGGGTAATGAAATTGACAATATCCGGATAAATCTGGATAATCAGCAAGAACTACTGGATAAAAAAAGTGCGGAACTAGAGAAAATTCATCGTCAGTCTGTTGAGCAGTTGGAGGCTATCTCGGGACTTTCTGCGGATGAGGCAAAGGATCGTTTGGTTGAATCCATAAAGGAGGAGGCCAAAACTAATGCTCAGTCGTACATCAACGAGATCATGGAAGAGGCTAAGATGACAGCAAATAAGGAGGCAAAACGCATCGTGGTTCAGAGCATTCAGCGTGTAGCCACGGAAACTGCCATTGAAAATGCCGTTACGGTTTTTCATATCGATTCCGATGAGGTGAAAGGACGTATAATTGGCCGTGAAGGAAGAAATATCCGCGCTTTGGAAGCTGCAACCGGAGTTGAGATCGTTGTTGACGATACGCCTGAAGCGATCGTTTTGTCGGGTTTTGATCCCGTGCGTCGTGAAATTGCCCGATTGTCACTTCATCAACTGGTTGCCGATGGTCGTATTCATCCGGCAAGGATTGAAGAAGTGGTTTCGAAAGTAAAGAAACAGATCGAGGAAGAAATCGTTGAAACCGGAAAACGTACGGTTATCGACTTGGGAATCCACGGAATGCATCCCGAATTGATCCGTTTGATCGGGAAAATGAAATACCGCTCGTCGTACGGTCAAAACCTGTTGCAACACTCTCGTGAAACGGCTAATCTTTGCGCTATCATGGCTGCAGAGCTTGGGTTGAATCCTAAAAAAGCACGTCGTGCCGGATTGTTGCACGATATCGGCAAAGTACCCGATGACGAACCCGAACTTCCTCACGCCATGCTCGGCATGAAACTGGCTGAGAAATATAAGGAAAAACCGGATATATGCAATGCAATCGGTTCTCACCACGATGAAGTGGAAATGAGCACTTTACTGGCACCCATCGTTCAGGTCTGCGATGCTATTTCTGGTGCTCGTCCAGGCGCACGCCATGAAATCGTGGAAGCGTATATGAAACGCCTGAACGATCTGGAAAATCTGGCGCTTTCGTATCCGGGTGTGGTTAAAACATATGCTATTCAAGCAGGTCGGGAATTACGCGTTATTGTTGGTGCAGACAAACTTGATGATAACGATACTGAAAAGCTATCGGCAGAAATTGCACGGAAAATTCAAACCGATATGACTTATCCGGGTCAAGTGAAAATTACTGTGATCCGCGAAACTAGAGCGGTAAGTTACGCGAAATAAGTTACTTCGTAAACAAAAATACTGAGGGAGCGACCAAAAGTCGCTCCCTCGGTTTATTAACACACATTGAAATTATTATTATCTGCGTCCTGAAGAGGATCTTGCAGAACTATTTTCACTACTTCTTGTCGATGCGGAAGATCCGTTGCTTCTTGAACTTGAGGAAGAACTCTGCGATCTTACCGCTGCGCTACTTCTTGAACTGGATGAGCTTTGTGATCTAACTGCTGCTCCACTGCTTCTGGAAGAAGATTGGCTGCTTCTGCTCACATTAGCATTGCTGCTTCGGGTTTGTGCGGGAGCCGAGTTTACACTCGAGCGGGAAGAACTCTGATTTCTGCTAACCTGACTCGGCGCTGAAGAGCGTGTGGTGCTTTGCGTCTGACGGTTTACCTGGCTTGGCGCAGTTGAGCGTGTCGATTGCCTGTTTACCGGTGCAGAGTTCATCTCGCGACTTCTGGTCGATTGTTGTGGAGCTACGCTTCTTGAAGAACCACTGTTCGATGAGCGTGAACTGTTAATCTCACGAGTCGTACTGCTTCGAGTCGGGCTTTGAGTGTTTGCTCTGCTGTTTATCGCTTCGCGATTTGCAGTACCTGCACTTCTTGTTGTTGCACTTCTGTTCACTTCGCCGCTGCGAGTGCCGGAGTTAACCGTGCCCCTTGTTGCAGAAGAACTTCTCGATGCAGAGTTTACGTTACCCGATCTCGAAACACTTCCACTGCGGCTACTTCTCGAGTTCTCGGGTGTGTAAACGCTTACCGATCTGTCGCTGACTGCTGTTCTGCCCATACGTCCGTTTGTGTCGAGTGAGCGCACATTTACGCTTCTTCCACTCGTGCTGCGGTATTCGTTGGCAGTAGGACCACTGTAGTAGCGGTTGTCGTTGTAAACGTAGGTGTTGTTTATAATTGTTGTATTGTTGTAGATACCATTGTAGTAATTTCTTCCTGGATAGTATCTGTACATATTTCTATGATACATATATCTGTTCGGTAAGAAAACCCAGTAGTTTAATGGCAGGTTGATGTGGATGCTGATACCCATTCTGGGTCCCATCGGAGCCCATCCGTAATATCCACCGCCCGTTCTCCAGGTTACCCAGGCAGGTGCCCATTCGTAGCCGGGAATCCAGGCCCATCCGTAGTAGTCGTCGTAGAACCAGCGTCCGTAGTGGAAAGGTCCCCAACCCCAGGAAAAATCAGATACCCAGGTATTTCCGTAGTCGGTCATCACCCAATATCCGTTTGTTGCGTAGGGATGGAAATTGCGTCCCACTCTCGGTATCCAGATATCACCATAACTACCGTGTCTCATCCATCTGCCGTGAGGACGTAAGGCATTGTAAAAAACCTGAATGTTTACTCCGCCGCGGTTATAATAGTTGTCGTTATCACCGTAATAGTAGTCATCATCATCGTAATAGTCATCGTTGTCGTAATAACCGTAATCTCTGTCATAACCGTTTTGAGAATAAGCCCCGCCTTGAAGAGCCATACAAGATGTAAGCAGTGTTGCTACAAAGGCGATCAGGATGGTGTTTATTAACGTTTTCATATCTGTAAGTATTTAATGAGTGAAACATCGTTTTGTTTACCTTTAAGACCGACGTTCCAGCAGATGGTTTAACGGAAGAAAATCAGTTAAATGTTTAACTTTCAAAATAAAAATTTAAAATTTGAATTCGAGTGATGAATTTTGAGATTTGAATCCTGAAAATATAATATTGACTCAGATTATTTAAACTCTGTTATTCTGCAAAGACCGGTGAAAAACTATTCTAAATAAATGCGATCGCGTTTTATTTTATGATTGACGGTGAGGAGTCCGGTTTTTATATTCCGATGGCGTCATGCCTTCGATCTGTTTGAAAACCCTGTTAAAAGCAGATTTAGAGTTGAATCCGCTCTCATAAGCAATTCCCAGTATGGATAAGTTTTGGAATTTGGGATCGTTTATTTTTGTTTTCACTTCTTCTACCCGATATTTATTTACAAAATTGAAAAAGTTTACACCAAACTGATCATTTATTACCCGGGATAGGTGATGAGTAGGTATATCAAGTGTTTCAGCCAATTGGGGGAGTGACAAATCTGGGTTTAGATATGCTTTTTCTGTTTCCACGTGATTTTTTATTTTTTCTGCACAATCAACCCATTCTTCTTCACTCATAACAATACCTGCATATTTCTCTTTCTTTTTATCGACAGTTACGTAAGCGGTCTTCTCTTCAATCACTTCTTGTGAAAAAATTTCCTTTTGCTTCAATCCGAAGTATCCGATAAGAATAACAAAAACCGACAATGAGAGCGAAATTCCATCGGTACAGAATGTCAGGGAAAACAGATGAAAAATGTGGTGGATGGTTGCTATGATCATCAAGATCGTCCAAATGATCCCGAAAGAATATACAAGTTTTCGAAGCCAACTGAGATTGACATTTACATCGGAAGAAAAGTTGTCAAAAATATTAATATCGAGTTTCTTGAAAAGCCGGATAGACGAAACAAAATAAACTGGACCCGATAAAACCGTCAAAGTTAAGAAGAGATTGAAGAGAAAGGGCGGTTTGTAGGAGTGCTCCACATGATCTAACCGGATCCCTGCCGAAACTTCGGGGAAAAGTGATGCAATAAAAATGTACAGGTTAAACAACAGAAAAGGCAAAAAATGCAACAACTTTTTAGTTGTCAATCTGAAATTTTGCTGGATAAGTGAATAAATGTACAGATACAAAAATGGGCCGTGTAGCATCAGCAGCGAAACGAATGATGCCGATAATAAATGATGATCGGTAAATAATTTATGCGAAAAAAGTCCATATACACCTGTGTAAAACCCCAGATAAATAAGCCACCAAAAAAGAATTTTGTCGTGTTTTGCCATCTTTTTCTGAAAAAGCAACAGAGCAAAAAATATGGCGTTGAATGCCGCTATTAAAAACAGGTAGTGCATCTTTTAAAATTGGTAAAATTGGTGCAAACGTCAATTATCAACAAATGTACGAAAAATAAGGCAACTTATGGACTTTCATAAAGTGAGTGCACTAAAAAAGCGCAAGGCTATTATTTATTAGCATTTGCGCTTTATATATTGTTATTCGTAAGTTCTTATTTAAATACCTGATCTATTCCCGAGAATCCCATAAAAGCCATGGCAATAATTCCGGCTGTGACGAGAGCGATAGGGATTCCCTGCATCGCTTTGGGAACTTTGGTCAGAGATAGCTGTTCTCGGATACCGGAGAAAATTATTAGCGCTAAAGCAAAACCGATGGATGTGGCAATGGCAAAAACTACCGATTCCAACAGGTTGTAATCTTTTTGAATAACCAAAATAGCAACACCAAGAATGGCACAGTTAGTTGTAATCAATGGAAGAAAAACCCCCAATGCCTGATACAGTGAAGGTGAGACTTTTTTCAAAATAATTTCTACCATCTGCACTAGAGCAGCAATTACCAAGATGAAAGATATGGTCTGCAAATAACCTAAGCCTGCCGGATCTAGAACTCCTTTTTGCAACAAAAAGGTAACGATGGTGGAAATGGTGAGCACAAAAGTTACAGCAAGCCCCATCCCAATAGCTGTATCTATTTTTTTAGAAACTCCCAGGAAAGGACAAATTCCCAGAAATTGAGAGTAAACAATGTTGTTTACAAAAATGGCTACTATAATAATTCCAATGTATTCCATAATTCAATTTACTTTTTCTGCAATTTATTAAACGTAGCAATCATATATCCCAACACGATAAACGCTCCCGGTGCAAGCACGAAAATGAGCGAACCAAAGTTTTCGGGATAAACGGATATAGAAAATATTTTTCCTGTTCCCAACAATTCACGAACTGCTCCCAACAGTGTGAGCGCCAGTGTAAATCCCAAACCAATTCCCAGTCCGTCGAGAGAAGATGCCAAAATATTATTTTTAGATGCGAATGCTTCAGCACGTCCCAATACAATGCAGTTCACCACAATAAGCGGGATGAAAATCCCCAAACTTGCGGCTAAAGCCGGGACATAAGCGTTCATCACCATTTCTACGATGGTTACAAATGCGGCTATCACTACAATGAAGGCTGGAATACGTACCATATCGGGAATCAGATTTTTGAGGGCTGAAATTGCCGCGTTGGAGCAAATCAACACAAACATTGTTGCCAGCCCCATACTCATGCCATTGATAGCTGAACTTGTTGTTGCCAGCGTGGGACACATTCCCAGCAAAAGGACAAATGTGGGATTCTCTTTGATTAGCCCGTTTACAATAACTTTTAAGTTGTTATTCATTGTTTTCTCCTCCTTCCTCTTCCTGCTTTTCGTCAGTATTATTTTGTTTTGTCGCGCTTGAATCGGCATCGCTTGCCTTATAAACGGCATACGCTTTATTTATTGCTTCCAGAAAAGCACGAGATGTTATTGTTGATGCAGTGATAGCATCGATTTGGCCTCCGTCTTTCGAAACACTTAGGTTGCCTTCCGACAGATTTCTACCGATCACAACCTGATTAGGCTTAGTAGTATCACGAAACCAATCATTCATTTTCGATCCTAACCCGGGTGTTTCGGCATGGGAGAGAACAGAATAGTTCACTACTTTATCCTCCATATCGAAACCTACCATTATCTGAATATTTCCGCTGAATCCGTTGTTGGAATTGGTGTTTACGGCAAATCCGACTACTTCATCGCCTTTTTTTGCAGGATAAACCAGCAGTGAGTCTCCATTCGCAGTTGGCATTTTGTAAGCTTCCTCAACAGGATTATTATCAAATTCGGGAACCACTTCTTTTATCGCATTTTCTAATTTCAATGCCTTGGCTGCAGCTATGGGTTTGGCAGTCATTTTGTTCACCTGCGCCAATAAAACTGCCACTACCAGACTGATAATGAACAGCGAAAGGAACATATTTTTAAATGTAGATTTTAACTTAGCCATTTTTTACTACCTCCCCGAATCTTTTTGGTGTTGTGTAATTATTGATTAACGGAGTGAAGGCATTCATCAGCAGGATTGCAAACGAAACACCTTCGGGATAAGCTCCCCACAAACGGATAGCAACGGTTATAAGACCGATACTTACGCCATAAATGAGCATACCCGATTTTGTCATCGGAGATGTTACGTAGTCAGTTGCCATGAAAACAGCTCCCAGCATCAACCCACCCGAAAACAAGTGAATAAGCGGATTGTACATCGGAGTGGGGTTGAAAAGGTACAAAATTCCGGTGAAAACGGCTACCGATAAAATAATCGAGATAGGAATATGCCACGTGATAATTTTTTTCCACAACATGTAAATCAATCCTAACAAAAGCGCCAACGCGCTCATTTCGCCGATGGAGCCACCTTCGAATCCAAAGAACATGTCTTTTATCGTCGGCAATGCGTCGGGAGTGAATTTCAGATTCGACAGAACCGTTGCCGATGTAATGGCATCGGTTGTGGCACCCACATCGGGAGTAGGCCAAGTGGTCATTTGTGCCGGAAACGAGATTAGCAGAAAGATACGCCCCGCTATTGCCGGATTAAAAATGTTGTTTCCTAATCCGCCGAACGACATTTTTACCACACCAATGGCGAAAAGTGCACCAAGCGCCAGAATCCAAATCGGAAGATTAGACGGTACGTTAAACGCCAGCAATACACCAGTGATAATGGCAGAGCCGTCGAAAATCGTTGGCTCTTTTTTCATGATGTACCTGGCGATGAGATATTCGAATCCCATGCAGAATAAAACCGATAGAGCAGTGATTATCAAAGCATCCAACCGGAATACATATACAGCAACCAGAAACGCCGGAATAAGCGCAATCAGCACGCCGTACATGTTTTTTTCGATACTGTCTCCGCTGTGCACATGTGGCGATGGGGAGACGATTAGTTTGTTTTCCATTAAACCCCAGTCCCCTAAAGGGGAATTTCTATTTTATATGTGAATTTTCTTGTTAGTTGAAAATATATCTGCCTCTAAAGTCCCCTTTAGGGGATTTATAGGTTATCAGTTTTTTCTTGCACGAATTATTCCCATTACCTTCCCTTTCCCCAAACGAATGTAGTCGAGTAGGGGACGGTCGGATGGACAGGTGTAGCTGCAGGAACCGCATTCGATACAATCAGTTATTCGATTTTTCTCAGCTCTTTCCCATTCACTGTATTCGGTGAGATTCATCAGAAGAGTTGGATTTAATCCCATTGGACAAACGTTTACGCATTTTGTGCAGCGTATGCAGTCTTTCATTCTTTCGCGTTTCGATTCCAGTGTGGGGATAATCAGTATTCCCGATGTCCCTTTTGTAACGGGAATTTCCACGCTTGCGATGGCTTTTCCCATCATAGGCCCGCCACTCACCACTTTTCCCGTTGTTTCGGGTAATCCTCCCGCGAAATCGATAAGGTGATTCAACGGAATTCCTAATCGTGAAAGCATGTTGCAAGGATTCTTAACATCTTTTCCGGTAACGGTAACTACTCGCTCTACGAGCGGTTTGTTTTTCTGAACAGCTTCGTAAACAGCAAATGCCGTTCCAACGTTCTGAACTACTGCACCTACCGAAATAGGAAGTGCGCCGCTTGGCACTTGACGGCGAACTATGGCATCGATAAGTTGCTTTTCCCCACCTTGCGGGTATTGCACTTTGAGTGATTGTACAGTAATTCCTGGATATGATTTTGCAGCCACAGTGAATTTATCAATAGCATCTTTCTTGTTGTTTTCGATACCGATAACAGCCTTATTCACATTGATAGCTTCCATCAGAAGAGTTGTCCCGATCAGAATTTCTTCGGTCTTCTCCATCATCAACTGATGATCTGATGTGAGATAAGGTTCGCATTCCACAGCATTGATGATAAGCGTTTCGGCTTTCGTTCCTGGAGGTGGGATCAATTTTACGTGGGTGGGAAAAGTGGCTCCGCCCATTCCCACAATACCTGCAGCAGAAATTTTATCGATAATTTCTCTTGAAGAAAGAGAACATTCTTTAGCCAGTGTTTCGGAGCGATCAATTTTTTCTTCCCACTCGTCGCCCTCAACATTGATAAAAACAGCATCGCGTTTGTATCCGCTGGCATCGAGTGCTTTATCGATTTTGAGTACCGTTCCTGAAACGGACGAGTGAATATTTGCCGATACAAATCCTACCGTTTTCCCGATAAGAGTTCCCACTTTCACCTTGTCGCCTTTTTTGACAACCGGCTGACAGGGAGCGCCAATGTGCTGAGTTAGCGGGATAATAACTTGTGCGGGTATGGCAATGGGTTGTATCGCTTTTCCGGCAGAAAATTTGTTTTCTTTGGGGTGAATTCCCCCGATTCGAAATGTTTTTAACATAGAACTCTTAAATTCCCTTATTTAGTCGGGAGTTTCTTTATTGTGAGTTTTTATTTGAATTAAGCGTTTACTGTTGCTTCTTCCTTTACTGCCGGCGGTGTTTCTTTCCTTGGCGGGAAGTTGAGTTCCAAGATGGAGTTAGTGGGACAAACCGGAACGCATTTGCGGCATAAACGACACTTGTCATCGATAATGAACGCCAGGTTATTTTCGATGGTAATGGCTTCGAACGGACAAACCTGCTGACATTTGGTGCATCCTATGCAAGCTACGTTGCACGCTTTTTTGGCTACAGCGCCTTTGTCCTTGTTCACGCAGCTAACGTAAATGCGACGTGATTTGGGACCTTGCTTGCGCAACTCGATAATGTCTTTCGGACAAGCTTTTACGCAGGCTCCGCAGGCGGTACATTTGTCTTCTACCACTTCGGGAAGCATGGTTGTCGGATTGATATGGATGGCATCGAACGTACACGAAGCTTCGCAATCGCCCAAACCGTAACAGCCAAACGAGCAGCCGGTATCGCCGCCGTAAAGTGCCGCTGCAATGGTGCAATTAGAAGCTCCGTCGTATAAATTCAATCGTGGACGTTCATCGCACGAACCGCTACATCTGACTACAGCTATTTTTTTTGTCGAAGCGGCAGCAATTTTTCCTAATATTTCGGCAACCCTGTCCATTGTTTCTTGTCCGCCGACAGGGCAGTATAAGTCATCCAGTGTTTCGGCTTTTACGCAAGCGTTGGCAAACGAAGCGCATCCGGGAAAACCACATCCTCCACAATTGGCGGCTGGAAGTGCCTCCTGAACCTCTTCGATCCGGGGATCCTCCTCCACGTGAAATTTGCGTCCCACAAAATAGAGAATGGCAGCGCTTCCGGCGCCGATTGCTCCCAATGTGGCTACAGCAGAAAGTAATACACTCATATTTTGAATATCAATTGTTATTTTTGATAGTAAATTTAAAAGAATTCGCCATTTTATTACGCAACAGATAAAGTATCAGGTAATATGGCGCCAAAGCAACGATTGAAGCGATTGCCGCTTCCATTTCTCCCAACTTCCAGACCGAAGTGGCAAGTATCAGGATCATAAGAAGAATGAAAATGGGAATCACAAAAGCCCATAAAACCGCTTTGTACCCCATGGACTCTTTTCCTTCGATGGTTACAACGTCGTTTATTTTGTATTTTCCAGAAAAGTCGATTACATCTACCATTTTCTCTTTCGAGTCGGCAGCCATGCAAGAACCTTTGGCATGACAACTACTGCACGCAGATTCCTGTAAAATTTTTACGGATAATTTATTATCCGCAATACTCGCTATGATTCCTGTATGTTCAATCATAAATGACTTTCTGAAATTCTTTTCAGAATGATGGTGCAAAAGTAATTATAATTTTTGTGAATAGGGAATAAATAGAAACGATTATTTTATTTAGAGAAGTTTTGACTTTTTAAAGCATTACTTCGCACAATCATCCTTAAGCGTCTCAGATAGATGGTTTCGAGGGAAAATAGATATGTTTTTATTGGATAACAATTTTTTATTTTCTGAAATATATCGGATATAATTCTTATTTTTGCGCCTTAAAGAATAGCAGATGGATGAATGCCTAATAATTTTTTTTAATATATAGCGTCGCATAATTAAAATTGTAAATTTAAACACACAATATGAAAAAAACACTATTGTTTCTTTATCTCACAAGCTGTACTTTACTTCTACAAGCTCAAAACTATACGTTAAAGGATTTGGTAGAAGGCCGTTTTACTGCACGAGGTGTCAAGTCTATGGAATCTTCGGCCGACGGGATGCACTATTACCAGATGAATCCCGAGAATACGGCAGTTATAAAATTTGCATACGCAACCGGCAATGCTGTGGATACGCTTTTCAGCACGCGCAAAGCGCGGGAATGTACGTTTGACACATTTCAGGGTTTTTTGGTAAGCCCCGATGAAAATCGTGTGATCGTTTACCGAGATCGGGAGCAGATTTACCGCCATTCGTTCAAAGCGACATATTACTACCACGATGTACGTCGCAACCTGGTGCGAAAACTTACTCAGAATCCATCAAAGCAAATGATCCCCACCTTTTCTCCCGACGGGAAAATGCTTGCTTACGTGAGCGATAATAATATTTGGCTTGCCAAATTCGATTTTGATACCGAATCGCAGGTTACAAAAGACGGGGAGTTCAATAAAATTATCAACGGTGCTACCGATTGGGTGTATGAAGAAGAATTTGCGACTACGCGCCTGATGGAGTTTTCGCCCGATAACAAGTTGCTGGCTTTTGTTCGTTCCGACGAAACGCAAGTTAAGCAATATCAGTTTCAAACTTTTGATCAAGAGCTTTACCCGGGTTTTTACACCTATAAATACCCTAAACCAGGTGAGAAAAACTCATCGGTGGAATTGCGCGTTTTTGATATCGATGCCCGCACTACCCGAAAAATGGATGTTCCTCTGGATGCCGACGGCTATATCCCCCGAATCACGTTTACCGGAAATACTGAAGAACTGGTGGCCATGACGCTCAACCGCAATCAGAACCGGTTCGATATGTATTTCGTGAATCCTCGTACAACTGTAGCCAAACTCATTCTGAGAGAAGAAAACAAATACTTTGTCGACTCTGAACTGCTGAAAGAGATTCATTTTCTACCCAATCGTTTTACGTATATGTCGGAGAAAGACGGTTTCAACCACATTTATATATACGGATACACTGGGACATTGCAAAAACAGTTGACGACGGGACAATACGACGTAACTAACCTTCTGGCAGTTGACCCGCAAACAAGCACGATTTTCTATGAAGCAGCCGATGAAAGTCCGCTTCGCCGGAATATTTACAAAATAAATATCGATAAAGGGCAACCGCAAAAACTTTCCACAAAACCAGGAAGTTACAAGGCCACATTCAGTAAGAACGGAAAGTTTTACGTAAATGAATTTTCGGATTCCAACACACCAACGGTGATCACCATGCATGATGCAAACGGAAAAGAACTGCGTGTGCTGGAAGACAACCAACAGGCCGCGTCTCAAGCCACATCGGCGCAATTGCCTAAAAGAGAATTTATTACAGTTCCTGCTGCTGATGGAATTACGCAACTGAACGGATGGATAGTAAAACCAAATCGCTTTGATGCTTCTAAGAAATATCCTGTGGTGATGGTGCAGTATAGCGGTCCTAATTCGCAGGAAGTGCTCGACAAATACGAAACCGACTGGTATTATGCGCTGGCGAACGAAGGTTTTGTGGTAGCATCGGTAGATGGGCGTGGAACCGGCGCACGAGGAGAAGAGTTTCGCAAGCAAACGTATATGAATCTGGGTGTTATGGAGTCTGATGATCAGGCTGCTGCCGCCAGGTATTTGGGTACACTGCCTTACGTTGATGGTAATCGCATCGGTATTTGGGGATGGAGCTACGGCGGATATAATGTGTTGATGAGTATGAGCCGCGGCAATGGCGTGTTTAAAGCCGGTGTGGCTATCGCTCCCGTAACCGATTGGCGATTTTACGACACAATTTATGCCGAACGTTTTATGCGCACACCGCAACAAAACGCAACGGGTTACACAGCCGGATCAGCCATTGCTCTTGCATCTCAACTGCAAGGGAAACTGTTACTCGTTCACGGAACAACAGACGATAACGTGCATTTCCAGAACGCAATCGAGTATTCCCGTGCGTTAATTGCAAACGGAAAGCATTTCGATATGTTTTACTTTCCCGATAAAAATCATTTTATTTCAGGTGGAAATTCACGGTTATATCTATACGAAAAGGTCATAGATTTTTATAAGAAAAATCTATAAAAGATCGCTACCCGACTATCAGTATACAGTAAATAAGCTTTATCTCATTTTTATACCAACGGAGCAGATAATAATAGCTCTGTTGGTTTTTATTTTGTCGGATAATAGTATTTTCCAGTTTCTCAAAAACAAAAAACATAAATGTGTGTTATTATTGAAGAGTTAAAAAAAATGATTTACAGCAGTTTTGTATCAAGCTATAATTAAGGATTTACTTCCACCAGACTGTTTATTATCTTTTTTACGCTAACCAAAATTTTATTATGGGAGAAGGTAGTGTAATCATAAAACAACTTAGAAATCCGGCCTACGGACTCATTCCGCTGCTTGTATTTGCAATTCTTATAGAATTTATGAATCCAGGAATAGCGATGGGTATTGGTTTGGGGTTATCGTTGGTTGGTGTTTTCATTGTAAGAAAGCACAGCCGGATGTTGTATGACATCTCTGCTATTACATTTTCGATTGCTCTTCTAATGCTTTTGTTTTACAATCCACTTGATACATTTGGAAAGTTTGTGATTGTAGAAATAATTTTTGTAGTGGTGTTAATTATTTCTCGCTTAATTCGTACAAAAGTAATTGTGTTTCTCACAAAAAATGCAAATCCCAATGTGAGGAATTATTTATCTGAATCATTTCGTGTTGCTTTTCAAATCCAATATTCATTGTTCTTTCACTTATTGCTTATATTGGTTTATTTTAATGTTTCAACTATTAAAGTTCCATGGATAAGTACGTTGCAAATTGTAATTATTGCACAACTCATCATCGCAACCGTAATTGTTCTGGAAGTTGTGAGGTTTCTGTATTTAGATAAAAAACTGAGAAAAGAAGAGTGGCTTCCAGTTGTTACTGAGTCAGGTGAAGTTACAGGGAAAGTAGCAAAATCCGTTACTAAAGAGATGAAAAATAAATTTATGCATCCCGTTGTACGAGTTGCGCTGATAAGTAATGGTAAGATTTATCTGAAGAAACGAGATGCTTCCCGGTTATTAAATCCCGGTACTCTTGACTATCCGTTTGAAAAATATATGCAGTACAATCACGATATTGATGAAGCTGTTCATAATGCTGTCCGAAAGGAAATTGGTATTGAAGAGATCCCTATGCGTTTTTTACTTAAGTACATTTTCGAGAACAGCAACACCAAGAGATTAATATTTTTGTATGTGTCTGTAATTGACGATGAAGAAAAATTCAATAAGCTGAGATTACGGGAGGGCAAACTGTGGACTGAAAAACAGATCGAGGATAACAGAAACTCCAATATTTTCTCCGAATGCTTTGAACTTGAATTTGAATACCTAAAAAATACCGTCCTGCTGAATTATAAATTAAAACCTATCGAGGCATCCTGAAATCCCACCTTAATCTAAGTTAAAATGCCCGTTTCACATCACTGAAACTTATTTTTTTAGTAATATTGCACGTTTAACCGACACTATCGGGGAAATCAGATGAAAGTAGCAAAGAAAATTATTCGGATATTTGCCATCATTATCGTTTGTGTAATACTATTGAATATTATACTTTATCTCACTTTCAGTATTCCGTCTGTTCAAAAATTTGCTGCCGATTTTGCACTCGATAAATTAAAACCGAAATTAAACACCGAAATGTCTATCGACAAGATTCGGATCAAACTTTTTAACACGGTAGAAATAGGCGGTTTATATGTCGAAGACCAGGGAAATGACACACTGCTGTACGCCGATAAATTGGCAGCACGCATTAATATCTGGAATCTGTTGGACAATCAGTTATCGATAGAATCTGTCCATTTAGATAATTTTACCGCAAAGGTTTACAGAGCAACCCCTGATACTACATTTAATTTCCAATTCATCATTGATGCTTTTGCACCTACCGATACAGTTAAGAAGGAACCCTCAAAGAATCCCCTGAAGATTGCCATAAACGATATTAAACTTTCCAGAGGAACAATGCACTACGATATCTTGTCGAAGCCGGAAACTCCGGGAAAGTTCAATCCTGATCACTTTTTTGTTAAGAATTTCAATCTCGATGCCGATATTTCATCGCTTGACATTAAACATCTTATTGCAGACATTAATACATTGAGTTTTGATGAACAAAAAGCGGGAATAAAAGTAGATGATCTGCAAGGAATGGTTCGCTCAGATGGTACACGGCTATGGAGCGACCGGGTTTCTCTTACACTCAACAATTCACATCTTGATGTGAGCAAGGCAGTTTACGATCTCGATAGCAAAGAATTCAGCCTGACGGCCAAAAGTGATATGATTGATCCGAAAGATGCCGCTATTTTCTACGATGGGTTGACGCATCTGAAAAAGCCGTTTTCGTTTGATGCCGACTTAGCAGGTAAAATTCCAAGTGCCGAAATTAAAAGAATAACCGCTAAATATGGTGACCAAACAGCATTTACAATTAATGGTCTGATCTCTGATTTTTCTGAATACGGACAAGCTGATATTGATATTGCTGTCACCGGATTTAAAATGTCGGAAGATGATTTGCACGACTTTATTCGCATAGGTGTACCCGACTTTGAACCTATCCCGCAAATTGAAGCGTTGGAAAATATCGATTTAACCTTAAGAGCTAAAGGTAAACTCAGTAACTTCAATTTTACAACCCGCATAAACACTGTACCGGGAACATTTACGTTCGACGGAACAGGAAGTGCCGACAGCAAATTCGAGAATATGAAATTTGACGGTAGGTTGATTACCGAAAATTTACAAATTGCTCGGATCATTGGTGAGGAAATCGGTGTGGACAATCTGTCGCTCAACTCATTTGCCGAAGTGAATCTCAAGAAAGGGGAACTGCCAATGGTTTCGGTAGATGGTAATATCGGGTCAGTATTTTACAAAGGCTATCAGTATCGGGATTTAGCCGTAAACGGCGTGTACGATGGAAATAGCAGCAATGTCACCGGCAGGGTATTTACCGATACCGAAGACAATAAACTCGATTTGCTTGCCAATATCGGTTTTGGAGATCAAATGAAGTTTGATGTGAAGGGAACAATTGACAAACTTTTTCTCTCTCCGATTATCAAAGTCGAGAGTTGGGAAAACCCATACCTGACAGCCCGTATTAATGGACAGCTTCAAGGGAAAAATATAGATGATCTGGTGGGAAATGTGGTCATTGACAGCACATCGCTATACGATGCAAATTTTATTTACAATCCTGGCCCCATTTATCTGCAAGCTCTCTCGGCAGATGATACGGGTGAAAAGAAAATACAGTTTTTGTCTTCTATTGTCGAAGGAGAAGTGTCAGGTAATTACAGTTTTGCCACAATCGGGGCAGAATTAATGAATTCATTGCATCCACATTTGCCTACGTTAATAAAAGAACCCGGAAGAAAAGTATCAGAAACAGGTGTAAACCTGTTCCGGTTCAACTTTCTGCTGAAGAATACTGAAGATATTTCGTATGCTTTGTCACTTCCGTTCATAAACGTTGAACCTGCAACTATTTCCGGCTCAGTAAATATGGTAGAGGCAAAATCTGTGCAGTTAAACGGTTATATTCCGAGATTAATGTTTGGACAGAATGATATCCGGGAGAGTAAGATAGATATCAATCTGGATGCATTAGGAGGAGCAAGAGTGAATGCTAACACCTACCTTGTGCAGGAAAACGGACACATAAACGCCCGACTGAACACAATTGCAATAAACGATTCTGTTGCTAATACATTGTTCTTTAATGTGAACAATAAGGTTGCCAAAGCCGATGGCAGTTTGAATGTTTCTATGGGTTTTCTGCGAGATATCGATGATAATCTTGTGTCGAATATTTCCATAAATCCGACTAGCATCCTGTTTAACGGAAAAACAATCAGTGTAGTTCCGTCAACCATTATTTACGAAAAGGATAAAATTACCGTCAGCAATTTTGAAATACGGGAAAATGAAATGCTGTTACTGGGGATCGACGGAATTGCATCGAAAGATAGAGAGGATGCCATTCGGGCATTTTTTAACAATACAGAGGTCGAAACTATTCTGGCGGCATTCAATATATCCACATTCCAAGGCTCCATCAACGGAGGTGTGATTGTTAATCAGGCGTTGGCCGATCCACTCATCAGAACCGACAATTTCCGAATCGAAAATATACGAACTCAGACAGATACAATCGGAACGCTAGCCATTGCAGGAGATTGGGATGTGGTTAAAAAAGGTCTTTCTCTTGATGCTCGTATAAAAAACAATGGCAGTAACTATTTGAGTATTGCCGGATTTGTGCCCACTGGTGACGAAAATCCGATGGATGTGGATATTGAAATAAAAGAATTACCATTGGCGTGGGTGCAGCCTTTTGCCATTTCCACATTTAGTCAGTTATCGGGAACGATAAATTCCAGCATCAATTTATCGGGTAAAACAAATGCTCCCATAACCGAAGGTTGGCTCGGCATCAACGACGGTATAATGACGGTTGCTTTTACGAATGTAACCTACAAAATCTCTGATACAATCAATATCTCGCCACGAACTATAGGCCTTAATAATTTGGTAATCAAGGATAATAATAATCACGAAGCACGGTTGAATCTCTCGCTTAGCCATAATAATTTTGATGGAATGTCGTATAATGCCAGTTTATACATGGACGATTTTCTATTGATGAATAACGAACTGCGAACAGATGAAATTGCATACGGAACACTTAAATTGAGTGGGGATGTTAGCATAAATGGATCTATGTCAGGGATATATGGAAATGCAAATTTAAGAAACGAAAGTCGATCGAATATTAGAATCGAGTTGCCGCAAACAGCTCAGGCGGCAGAATACAGTGGAATAATTTACATAAACACTCCACAGGATACAGATTCACTGGCATTTCTCAGAAAAAGAGATGATAACATTAATACGCGAATAAATACACGTGTGAGTACAGGTATCCCCATTAATATACAGGCTATTCTAAACCTGAATCCGCTGCTTGAAGCTGGCGTAGTTATTAATCCCACAACGGGTGATGCACTTGAAATTAACGGAACAGGCCAAATTAGAGTTAACTACGATTCAAAAGCTGTCCCTTTTATTCGCCTGTATGGCGATTATATTGCCGACGAAGGAAAATTCAAATATAATTTTCAAAACCTTAAAACCATAGATTTTAATATTCGGGAAGGAAGTACTGTTACTCTTGTTGGAGACCCGCTGAGTACTCAATTTAATATAGCAGCTTACAATCAGGTAAACGCTGATTTAGCAACGCTTAGTGAAGAGTTTACTACTCAACTGTCAAATACCCGAACTTCGGTTAACGCATTATTGGAAATACAGGGAAATCTGGAACAGATGAACCTGAAGTATGGAATAGAGCTTCCTGATGTTTCCAGTGATGTCAGACAGCGATTGAACAGTTTAATTAGTACTGATGAGCAGAAGAACCGTCAGTTTGCCGGTCTTATATTAACCGGAGGGTTCTTCCCCGCCGAAGGATCATTGGGGGTGGGTATGGGGAACACCATGGCTGCCACGTTTGCTGCCGGACAGCTTACAAAAGGTTTAGATATGCTTCTTGCAGGGGCTTTGAATGATAACTGGACAATAAGTACCAATTTGCAAAGCCAGGATGGAAGTTTTGAAAATGTTAGAATGGGTGTAGATCTTTCCACCCGATTATTAGATGACAGGCTTCGTGTGACAACAAACCTCAGTTATGGTGATAACTCAACACTTGCAAGCCAACAGCCGTTTATGGGAGAATTTGAATTGGAGTACGATATCAACAATTGGCTCATGATACGTGTCTATAACCGGGCAAACCAGCGTTACTCAAAGCGTGCGCCAACCACTCAAGGTACAGGGGTTGTGGTAACGCGGAATTCACGAACGTTTAAAGATCTGTTTAAATTTAGTTTTAGAAAAAAAGAAGAATAGACGCAGAAACTGTGCCCGGTAAACGTAATTTCCGAAGTGCCCGTCTTTTACACAGCAGTTGAAAAATGAAATATATTCCCTACATATTACTTGTTTTATTGATAATATCGTGCGATGCCGCAAAAAAGGTGCCGAGCGGAAGTTACCTGTTGAACAAAGTGAAGATAAATACGGATACGAAAGGAGTTGGTGAATCGGATTTGGAACCTTATCTACGGCAAAAAACCAATTCATCCATGTTTGTTTTGGGAAGAGTAAAATTGCATGCTTATAACATTCCCAATAATGATTCAACATGGCTCAACAGACAACTTCTGAAATGGGGTGAGCCACCGGTATTGTTTAGCGATCGCCTGACGGGACTCTCTATGGAACAAATAAGGCTTCAGCTTGATAACAAAGGGTATTTAAACGCAAGAGTAGATACCGTTGTGGAAAAGAAAGACAAGAAAGCCAATGTTACTTACGAGGTTGAAGGTAACGAGCCTTATTTGATCCGAACCTTTAAAGATTCTATTTATTCTGTTGATAGTATAATTTATAAAATCCTTGATGAGAAAAAACGCCTCAATATTGTAAAAGAAGGAGATATATTTGATAAAGAAGTATTGGAAGCGGGTCGGATCCAAATAACCAGTGAGTTGAGAAACAATGGATATTATAATTTTTCGAAAGAAAATTTCTATTACCTGGCCGATACTACAGTTGGCACTCATCAGGTGGATTTAACACTGGGGTTGAATAATCCTAACGATACTACGTTGCACACCAATTACAGATTCGGGGAGGTGATCGTGAACAACGGGGTAAGTTCTACTATTCTACAGGACAGTTCTATGCATTATTTGTTGGATACAGTACAGTATAGAAATATTAAAATTGTACAGGAACGGGATAAATTTATGTTGCCACAAGCTATTTTCTACAATACGTTCATACGTCCGGACAGGGTTTATTCCGATCAATTAGTTGAGAGAACCTATTCTTCCTTGAATCGTTTGGGATCTGTAAGCCAGACGGCAATAAACTTAACACCGGTTGTGGTAAATGATTCTAACTATATAAACGCCAATATTTCCATTTATCCCGGGAATATGCATTTCATGCAGTTTGGTATAGACGGAACGCACTCGGCAGGGGATTTGGGTATTGCAACAGATGTCACTTATGAGCATAAGAATGTATTGAAAGGCGGAGAAACCTTTAGGGTGAAACTCAATGGTGCTTATGAATTTATTACAGCCTCAGACAGTGCCAGTCTTATCGATAAAAGTTATTATGAGTATGGCATAGAAGCTTTTTTGTCAATCCCTCAATTATTGCTGCCCTGGGTAATGAAACAATTAAAAGATCAGCCTTCTGCATCTACCGAATTCTCTATCGGAGCTAACTTTCAAAATCGGAGCGAATACTTGCGTCAGTTTTTCAATCTTTCATCGCGCTTTCAATGGTCTAGTCGTAACTGGAGGATAAATAATGTGGTAGAGCCTTTGGATATTACATACGTGAGGATGCCCTGGATGAGCGATAAGTTCAAAAATGCATACATGAACGATAGTATTAATCCTATTTTAAAGGCCAGTTACGAAGAACAAATGATTGTTCGGTCAGCATATAATTTTACCTATTCAAACGTTTCCTCCGGTCAAATGCCACCGCGCTTACCATTTAGGGTTCGTGCCGGAGTAGAAGTTGCAGGATATCTTCCCAGACTGGTAACGACAATGGGTGGAACACGAAAAAACATGTCGGGCAGGGAGGTCCTTTTTGGAATACCTTATGCCGAATACGTGAAAACTGATTTTGATTTTGCACCAACCTATCGATTAGATGAAAACAATATTTTGGCCGGACATATTGCAATTGGCGTGGCTTATCCCTACGGTAATTCAATTGTGTTGCCTTTTGAGAAACGATACTATGGCGGTGGAGCCAACAGCGTAAGAGGATGGAGTACACGTACACTCGGTCCGGGTACGTATAATAACGATAGTTTAGGATACGACTTTGCCAATAAAACCGGTGATATAAAGCTCGATATGAGTTTGGAGTATCGAAGAAAATTGACAAAGCTCTTCGAGTTAGCTGGTTTTATCGATGTCGGGAACGTGTGGACGGTAAAGAATTACAAATCACAGCCTGGTGGATATTTTCAATGGAACAGTTTTTATAAAGAACTCGCTGCTGCATATGGGCTGGGAGTACGTCTCGATTTGAACTTTCTGTTGTTGCGAGTTGATTTGGGTATGAAAGCACATAATCCGGGTTTGCCTGTGGGTGCCCGTTGGACCATCTTCAAACCTGAGTTCAGGCGAGATTTTGCTTTTCACTTTGCAATTGGATATCCATTCTGATTGGCGAGTATAGAGTTTAGGATAATAAATCTGCCTTGGCGATGCTTTAGCTGTAGACTGGGCTACCAATCGCTGGAGAATTGGTATGTTGTGAAATTTTAACGTTTTGTGTGATGGATAATACAGATTATGTATTCTTATTAACATAAGCTTTCATTTGAATTAAAAAAAGTGTTATTTTTGTGGTATACAATTGGGAGTTGATATGAGTGATTTACTTTATGTTCATGAACATTTGCAATGCAAAAATTATCCTTCAGATGACAAATGTACATTTTCGAAGTATCTTTTAACAAAAGATGTCCCTGTAAATATTAGCTTTTTCAATCAGTACTTATTTGTTTTTGTGCTTTCAGGTAAACTTGAATTGTCGTACGAGAATGGACAAAAAATAGAGTTGAGAAGTTTGAGAATGTACTCTATCGGTTTTGATCAGTCCGTTTTGGTTTATCCTTTTGAAAATTCACAAATGATCCTGCTTACTTTTGATAGACCTCAAATCCTTTGTGATGAGTTCAATCTACTTAGTTTAAAGAAGTATTTGCCAAAACAAGATATGTTTGTGCGTTCATTACCGATAAATGATTATTTGCTTGGCTTTCTAAATACGATGCAAATATATCTCGACAAAAAAATGCTTTGCAAACATTTGCAAGGATTGAAGCAGAGCGAATTCTTCTTTATTATGCGTGGATTTTACACAAAAGAGGAAAATGCTATGTTTTTCTTTCCTGTGATTGAAACAAGAAATTCATTTAAAATGTTGGTCAGAGAAAAAGCTGAAAATGTGAAAACCACGAAAGATCTGGCAGCTGCCTGTAATATGACCACGAAGACATTGACTCGAAGATTTAAAGAAACTTTTAACGATACTCCTAAGCAGTGGTTGCTTACGAGAAAAAAACAACAGGTCAAATTGGAAGTGTTGCGAACCGATAATCTTAAAGGATCGCAAGAGAAAGTAGGGTTTTCGTCTTACGCTCATTTAAATGAATATTGTATTAAACAATTTGATAAATCGATAAAAGAACTTAGAGAATCAAAATAGGAGTTTAATGAGAAACAAATATATATTAATAAAAAGCTTTCTTTTGCCTAATTGTTAGAGAAATTATTTCATATAAAAAGAAACAGTATGATGTACAAATTAAAAGCATTATCGTTAATCTTGTTCCTGGCAACAGGATTATTTTTCAGTGCCCAGGCTCAAAAAACTTCAATTAAAACCAATATTCCATATTGGTTTACGGCTACGCCGAATTTAAGCTTTGAATTTGCATTGGGAGAAAAAGTCAGTTTGGAGTTGTCCAGTGGATTTAATCCCTTTAAATTCGGGGATACTAAACAGATTAAACATTGGGTTGTTTGGCCTGAACTAAGGTATTGGCTTTGTCAAACTTCAAACGGTCATTTTTTCGGTTTTCACGGTGTAGGTGGTGAATACAATATTGGCGGTTGGGATATACCGATTGATCGTTTCGCCGGACTTAAAACCCGTCGTTATCAGGGAAACGCAGTGGGTTTAGGGCTGAGTTATGGCTATCAGTGGATATTGAATGACAGATGGGGACTTGAATTCACCGTAGGCGGAGGCTTCGCCCGTTTCAACTACGAAGTATATTCGTTAGGTGAGAATGGCCAGAAAATAGGAGAAAACAAAAAGAATTATTTTGGCCCGACAAAAGGAGCATTGTCTATTGTTTACATCATCAATTAATGGGAGGAAATGTTATGAAAAAGAAATTATATATCTTATCGATATTGGTCATTTCCGTATTGATGGTAAATGCCCAGCAAAGCTATTTAAGTCAGATAACCGTACAAAATCAAACGGCCGATAAACAATCGGGAAACTTGAATCTGAATATGGATTTCGATTTAAGCAATCTTAGAATTGATAATCAGCATATGGTGATACTTACTCCTATATTGAATTCTGTAGATGGAATTACAAAACTAGAACTCCCTCCAGTTGTTGTCAACGGAAAAATACGTAACAAGGCACTCAGTAGATTAATGAACGTAGGAAATAAAAATCCTTTTTCTGTAAAACCTCAAACTATTCTTGTTCGGCGAAATGGTATTAAACAAGTAGTTCCTTATGCGTTGACTATTCCTTTGGAAGATTGGATGCGCCGGGCAACATTGACCTTAAGAGAAGATGTTACCGCCTGTTGCTCTGGATGCAAGCCGATTTCAACTGTAAGGCATCTAACAGATCGCTTATTGCCGGCAGATTTTGTGCCAACGTACCAGATAACTTATGTCACACCCAAAGCTGAGCCCGTTAAGCAACGCAGTGAAAGCCATGCAGCACGCTTCACTTATAAAGTAGGTCGTGCAGAGTTGTTACCCGATTTCGGTAATAATGCTTCCGAGCTAGCAAAAGTAGATAATGTTATCAGAGAAATACGTAACGACAAAGACTTGACCATTAGGAGCCTGACCATATCGGGTTATGCATCACCAGAGGGAAGTCAAAAAACCAATATGGATTTGTCGCAACGCCGTGCCAACTCATTTTCTGACTATCTGTCAACCAAGTACGGAATGAATAAAAATCAGTTCCGAGTGAACTGGTATGGTGAAGATTGGACAGGATTGCAGAAAGCAGTCGAGTCGTCAAGTATTGCTGATAAAGATGCAATATTGAATATCATCAAAATAGTGGCGAACGTTGATGCTCGTGATGTCGAGTTAAAAAAGCTTACCAAAGGGCAGACTTATAAGACTCTGCTGGAAACCTATTATCCGCCGTTGCGTCGCAATGAGTATACTATTGATTATGTAGCACGGCCATTTGACGTGAATGAAGCTAAAGCAGCTATAAAAACCCGTCCGCAACTACTGAGTCTGAATGAAATGTTCCATGTTGCGCAAACTTATCCGAAAGGAAGTGCCGATTTTAAAAGTGTTTTTGATGTGGCGGCACGAATGTTCCCCGCTGATCCGGTAGCCAATCTCAATGCTGCTACAGCAGAATTGGAGGGCGGTAGCGTGGATGCAGCTCTTGCCCGCTTGGAAAAATTTAAGGAAATGCCTGAAGCATGGAATAATTTAGGAATTGCTCTGGTACAAAAGCAACGATACGAGGAAGCATTGTCGTATTTCGATCGAGCTGCTGTCAAAGGTGATGCAACGGCTAAAACAAATGCTCAACAATTACGTCTGTTTTTGGAAGATCAGAAATAAATATTTTTTTAAAAAGAATAGCCGGGTTTTTACAAATCCGGCTATCTTTGTATATAGAAGCAAAAACAATACGAAGTGAATCATGAATTTAATGAGAGAAATAGTTTTGATAAGTCTATTTTGCATCTTTTTTTCCACTAACGTTGAGGCACAAAAAATTATCGGCGTAAAGACCAATATCCCGCATTGGGCAACTGTTACACCAAACATTGGAGTAGAAGTTGCGTTTTGGAATAATATGTCGTTTGAACTTTCCGGAGGTTACAATCCTTTTGAATTTGGGAATGAGCAACATTGGAAACATTGGATAATTTGGCCCGAGGTTCGTTATTGGGTCTGGGAGCCGTTTTACGGACATTTCTTAGGTTTACACGGTGTTTTTGCAGAATTCAATATCGGAGGAATAAATCTGCCGATCGACAGACTGGCAGCATTGAAAGATCGTCGCTATCAGGGTGAAATGAATGGTGTTGGTTTAAGTTACGGCTATTCATGGATAATCGGAAACAACTTGTTGATTGAAGCAACAGCGGGAGTAGGTTATGGTCGATTGAACTATGACGTTTTCTCAAAAGGAAAAGAAGGGTTCAAAATAAACGAAGGACGTAAACATTATATTGGACCTACTAAAGGAGCTGTTTCGCTGGTATATATTTTTTGACGTGGTTTACAGATAGATGGCAAAAGATATCAGATTTATTGCAAAATAATCTAAATCTGATACTTGCATTTTGATTTTTAGTTATTTACCGTAAATTTGTTGTCATGATCCGCAAAATAATCCATATCGATATGGATGCGTTTTATGCTTCCATTGAACAACGCGATAATCCCGAATATCGTGGGAAACCAGTTGCTGTTGGCTACGGTGGTAAGCGTGGAGTAGTGGCTGCTGCTAGCTACGAAGCACGCCAATACGGCATTCACTCCGCGATGGCATCGGTTACAGCATTGAGAAAATGCCCGTATTTAATTTTTGTTATGCCCCGTTTTGAAGTTTACAAAGCAGTATCAAATCAAATCATGCAGATTTTTCGTGAGTACACCGATAAAGTAGAACCCTTGTCCCTCGATGAAGCATTTCTGGATGTAACAGAAAATAAAAAAGAGATTGAGATTGCTACCCAGATTGCCAAAGAGATCAAGCAAAAAATCCATCATCAAACCCGGTTAACCGCCTCTGCCGGAGTTTCGTACAATAAGTTTCTGGCGAAAATTGCATCTGATTTTAACAAGCCTAACGGGTTATATGTCATTACGCCCGAAAAAGCCGAAAAGTTTCTTGAAAAACTAGCCATCGAGAAGTTTTTTGGGGTGGGTAAAGTCACTGCACAACGCATGCACGAATTGGGCATAAAAAACGGTTCCGATTTAAAACAGCATACAGAAATGGAGCTTATCCATCAGTTTGGAAAAGTAGGGTCTATGTATTATCAGTTTGCACACGGGATCGATGAGCGGGATGTGGAATCGGAATACGTGCGAAAATCGTTGGGTGCAGAAGAAACGTTTGCAGAAGATATTTACGAAATGGTCGACCTGTTGCGTGCCCTGGATGAGATAGCCCGTGAAGTTCACCGTAGAGCTGATAAACGAAGTTTTCTTGCCAAAACGCTTACGCTGAAAATAAAATATGCTGACTTTACCGTTATCACACGAAGTAAAACGGTGGACTATTATTTAAGAACTTTCGATCAGTTATTCGAATTAGGGAAAGAGCTGCTGTTGCAAGTGGATGATATTGAAAATAGAAAAATCCGGTTAATGGGATTAACCCTGAAAAATGCAGAGAGCGATCAGATGATTCTGACCAATCAACCCATACAGTTGACATTTGAGTTTAAAGAATAAAATTTTCCGGATTTTTCCCTTTGATGTCTTTGTAGTACGATTTTATTTTTACAATATCGGTTCTGTAATCGTTTGTAGGATGAAAAATATCGAGAATGCTTGCTTCCTTTTTTCCATAATCCAGCCCGATTAACATAATGGGTACTTTCGCCTTCACAGCAATAAAATAGAATCCCTTTTTCCATTCTTTCACCGGTTTTCTGGTCCCTTCGGGAGTAATAGCGAGGTGCAGTTTGTCGTGCTTCTCAAATTCAGCAGCTAAAACACCGGTCATCGAGTTGTTTTTGTTTCGTTCCACCGGAATTCCACCTATGCTTTTGAAAAACAAATTGAAAGGAAAAATAAACCACTCTTTTTTAATCAGGAAGTTGGCGGTTCTTCCCAGCGATGAGTATGCGAGTTTGCCGATAATAAAATCCCAATTGCTGGTGTGTGGTGCCACTACAATTATGCATTTAGGGATATTGGGTTGTGTGTTTATAACTTTCCAGCCAAGTATTTTGTTTAATATGAATTTGCTTATTCTCATTTTAATTCGATGTTTTTATTTTTAATTTTTCAGAGCAAAAAAGCAGAAATAGGGTTAAATTGTCATATCGAGCGGAAGCAAAATATCTATCATATATAGTTCTATTTTAAACTCTCTAATTCCAACGTTATGCGTTCCCAATTGTTCATCACCGCGTCTAATTTATTCTTGGTTTCCAGGTACTTCTGCAATAAATCTAAATTGGCTGCTCCTTCGGGTGTAGATAATTGTGTTTCCATTTCCGATAACCGTTCTTCAAGTTTTGTAATTTTTTCTTCGGTATCCTGAACTTCCTTTTCCTTTCGCTTGATAAGTCTGTTTTGCTCTTTCTGTTCCTGATACGAAAGTTTATTTTCCGATATAATTTCTTGCTTTTCTTCGGATTTTGATGGGGTGGGAGATTTTGATAATTCCAACTGCTGGAGGTTCTCGAGTTTCTTTTTCGTTAGAAAATCGTAGATTCCCTCAATATGTTCCAGCACTTTTCCACTGCCGAATTCATAGATCTTTCCGACAAGATCGTTAAGAAAATCGCGGTCGTGAGACACGATAATCGCCGTGCCGTCAAACTCTCGAATGGCTTTTTTCAGCACCTCTTTCGAGGCAATATCCAAGTGATTTGTGGGTTCATCCAAAATCAGCAGATTTACCGGTTCCAGAAGTAATCGAATCATTGCCAATCGGCTGCGTTCGCCTCCCGATAACACCCTCACTTTCTTATCCGACGCCTCGCCACCAAACATAAATGCGCCCAAAATATCCCGAATTTTTGTGCGAATATCGCCTACGGCGACGTAGTCGATGGTTTCGAAAACCGTGAGATTTTCGTCCAACAGTTGCGCTTGGTTTTGAGCAAAATAGCCGATTTTCACGTTGTGCCCCAACTCCAGTTTTCCATCGAAATCAATCTCGTTCATGATACATTTCACAAGGGTAGACTTTCCTTCGCCATTTTTCCCCACGAAAGCCACTTTTTCGCCCCGATTGATGGTCAGGTTAACGTTGGAAAACACTAAATGATCACCATAGCTTTTGGCTACATCTTCCATAATCACGGGATACGAACCCGAGCGTGGAGCAGGTGGAAATTTCAAATTCAAACGAGAGTTATCCACTTCATCCACTTCAATGCGGTCGATTTTCTCGAGTTGCTTGATGCGCGACTGCACCTGATTGGATTTTGTAGCCTTGTATCGAAACCGTTCTATAAAGGCTTCAGTATCCTGAATCTGTTTTTGTTGATTTTCGTATGCACGGAGCTGTTGTTCGCGCCTTTCCTTGCGAAGCTCCAGGTATTTGGAATAATTTACTTTGTAATCGTGGATATCACTTAACACAATCTCAATGGTGCGATTAGTCACGTTATCCAGAAATGCCTTGTCGTGTGAAACCAACATTACGGCGTTTGCTCGCGAGACAAGAAAGTTCTCCAGCCATTGGATGGATTCAATATCCAGATGGTTCGTGGGTTCGTCAAGTAGAAGCACATCGGGCGATTGTAACAGAATTTTCGCCAACTCGATACGCATTCGCCAGCCGCCACTAAACTCTCTTGTCGGACGATTAAAGTCTGAACGATTGAAACCCAAACCCAGTAATGTTTTCTCGATTTCGGCTTCAAAATCATTGATGCCCGACACCAATAATAACTCCTGTACATCGGTTGATCGTTGAATGATATGGTGGTATTCGTCCGATTCGTAATCGGTTCGTTCAGCCAGTTGTTGATGTAGTTCTTCCAACTCATTTTCCAGTTGCTTCAGATGTTCAAACGCGAGTGCAGCCTCCTCTTTTACGGTACGTTCATCACTGAGTTTCATTTGCTGCGGCAGATAACCTATGGTAAGCTCTTTCGGATAAGAAATATTACCTTCTGTTGGTTGTTGAATTCCAGCCATAAGCTTCAGCAACGTAGATTTTCCCGCACCGTTTTTCCCGGCAAGGGCAATTCGTTCGTTCTTATTCAGAACAAACGAAATTTTATCGAGTAGTGTAAATCCGCCGAATTGAACGGTGAGATTTTCAATAGAAATCATTGATTATTTTTAATGAGTCAACTTTTGGATAAGTTCATCGACTGACAAAGATACTTGTTCTCCCGATTTCATATCTTTCAACGTAATTTTGCCTTCTTTCATTTCATTTTCTCCAACTAATGCGACAAAAGGAATATTGTTGCTGTCGGCATACGACATCTGTTTTTTCATTTTTGCCGCTTCGGGATAAATTTCGGCACAAATTCCTTTGCTACGCAATTGGGCGAGGAGCGGCAGAATGTATGATTCTTCTTTATCTCCAAAGTTCACGAACAAAATATCGGTGGCGTGTGTGGAGTTTTCGGGAAAGAGGTTGAGCTGGTTGAGCACATCGTAGATGCGGTCGGCACCGAAGGAGATACCCACGCCAGACACGCCGGAAAGTCCGAAAATACCGGTCAGGTTGTCGTAACGACCGCCACCCGTGATGCTGCCAATTTCGGCGTCCAATGCTTTTACTTCGATAATGGCTCCGGTATAGTAGTTAAGCCCGCGGGCAAGGGTAAGGTCGAGTTCCAAATCGCAGCTAATGTTCAACAAGTTGGTTTTGTTGAGAATAAACTCTAGCTCCTCCACACCTTTTAACCCGATTCTGGAAGCTGACAGCACGTTTTTCAGCGTTGTAAGTTTATTGTCGTTTGTGCCTTCTAACAAAATAATGGGCTGCAGTTTGTCGATAGCTTCCTGTGGGATATTTTTGGAAATCAATTCTTCGTTTACCTTTCCCAACCCGATTTTGTCCAATTTATCAATAGCCACCGTAATATCCGTAATTTTATCGGCTTCGCCGATGATTTCAGCAATTCCGGAAAGTATCTTGCGGTTATTGAGTTTTATCGATACACGGATATTTAATCGGCGAAAAACCTCATCGATAATCTGAACCAATTCCACTTCGTTGAGCAACGAATCGGAACCCACCACATCGGCATCGCACTGGAAAAACTCACGATAACGTCCCTTTTGCGGACGGTCGGCACGCCAAACCGGCTGAATCTGAAATCGTTTGAACGGAAACGATATTTCGTTGCGGTGCATAACCACGTAGCGGGCAAACGGCACGGTTAGGTCATATCGAAGACCTTTTTCCGAAATTTTATTAGCGGTTTTTGCCGAATTACCTTCGACAATATCATCGGTATTCATACTCGAAAGGAAATCTCCCGAATTCAATATCTTAAACAGCAGTTTATCTCCTTCTTCACCATATTTCCCCATCAGCGTGGAGAGGTTTTCCATCGCGGGTGTTTCAATCTGACGGAAGCCATAGAGGCGATACACTTCTTTTATGGTGTCGAAAATATAGTTGCGTTTCGCCATTTCTTCGGGCGAAAAATCGCGCGTTCCTTTGGGTATGGAAGGTTTTTGCATCGTTGTTACGTCTTATTATAAGACACAAAGATACATAAAATTTAGGATTTGTTATTTGGAAATGGTCGGTGAGAAAAATTAGTTACTACTGCTGCACACATTCAATGCAGCTGGTACAATATCGATAGTTATAGGAGTAGCTCCGGTAATTTCACCGTCAATTACGAGCTTCTGTACTGGATTTGTCTTCAGTTCCACGTGTTTTCCCTGAAAATGTCTTACAAATTCATTGCCTTCAGTTGGTTTGTTTTTGAGCAATTGCACCAGTGTTTCGGCAGCGTTAGCTTCGCTTTCCACGTTCACGATTACGGTAACGTCCAGTAACCCGTCATCGGGTAGAGGTTCTGTGCCGCCCTGGGCAAAAATTGAAGTTTTGGGTGCAGTATTCGCGATGGTTACGCTTCCGGTCTGAAATGAATGGGTTTGATTGTCTATTTTTAATGTAGCTTCAAAAATATCTTCCTTTTTTATGTGTTTCAATCCACCTAGGATGTAGCCGAAAGCCCCCCATTCATCTTTCAACCCGTCTTCGGCTTCTTCCGTCATTCCACGCTCCAATCCTGCGCCCGCGAGTAAAACCATATAAGAATCGTTTATTTTTGCCATGTCGATTTTTCGTGTTTTGCCCGAAGTGATAACTGAACACGCGGTTTCAATCGGTTTCAATCGCATGCTCTCGCCGTATAGCATGGACGCTAGGGCGTTGCTTGTTCCAAGTGGAATAATTCCCATTACCGCTTCGGTATTCACTAAGGCTTGCGCTACCTGGGTTACTGTTCCGTCGCCGCCTGCTGCAACTAGGAATTTCTTTCCTTTTTTTACCAGTTGCATGGCGATGTTTTTAGCAGGGTTTTGTTCGGTGGTTTCGTGGAAAGTTAGTTCGAAAAAACTCTCCAAAAGTTCTTTGACTTTGGCCAATTTCTCTTCTTTTGCAGTTCCGGCTGCCGCATTATAGATGATGTGCAGTTCATCGGATTTCTTTTCCATGGATATACCGAAACTGTTCAGGCTGGCAAATTGTCTTGTATTCGGTTTGACGTTTGGTCTTACTTTTCGTAGTTCGTCAATCAAGTCCTGATATGTACGCGATGGGTCAAGAAACTTGAGATACGCCAGCAATACCGTTACCGAGCGTCCCTGCCCGAGGGCACAGTGAATTAAAACCTCTTTTCCTTCTTTTCGTTGTTGGTCTATCCATCGGACAGCCATCTCGAGTTGATTTTTTCGTGGACTATTGTGATCCATTACCGGAACGTTTAAGTAACTTACCTCACGCCCCAAAAATTGTGTTTCGATGGCATCAAATTCAGCGGTTACATCCAGAACGGCATTTACGGGACTTTCTTTGAGCGCCTTTAAATCTGTAAAGACCAATCGGCGGCTTAGCCATAATCCGTCACGAATTTCCTGCAACGGCGGTATGTTGTCTTTCGACCGATAAATCAAATTGAAAATAGTTGCACCCAATAAAACAGGAAAAATCGCTATTTTAATGTAAAACGGCAGTCGTCCACCTTTGCTTTTAAAGAGCATTTCGCCAAAATCAGCGAAATAAGCTATAGAGTAGTAGAGTGATGAAAGCGATATCCAGATTAAAATTATCTGTAAGATAAAAGGAGTGAAATAACTTAGTACGGCAACAAGCACCGAAAAAATCAGATAGATGTATCCTCTGTTCATAAGGGTGTCGATTCTGTTTTATACCGAGTGTGTGAACTATCACTAAATAAACACTTTATTGTTGAATATTGTTTTGAGGTCTACTGTTTCCCAACAACAAAAAAAAGCGCATCGCAATATGCAATACGCTTAATAAGAGAATTTACTTTGATTAGTTTGTAATTCTAAATTCAATATTGTTTTCAGTATCGTCGAAACCAATAACTCCTTGGCCTAAATCATAATATACTTTATGCAGACTTCCACCGTCATAAAGATCATAGGGAAAAGCAGGACCACAATCTAAAACAAGTACTTTATTGTATTTTACATTGTTGACCATCATTTCTTGAAGAGTTATAGAGGTGTCGTTAGGGGTGTCAAAATAATATTGATGATAAAGGCATCCAATTTTGCTATGTGGAATGTAGACATTATGGTGTAGAACTTCAGAAGGTGTCTTCGCAATAGTTATTTTAAT
>DCEG01000012.1:54800-55201 GCA_002316835.1 Bacteroidales bacterium UBA1035
TTTAATGTTGTCTGCTGTAGTACATTCATTATGGACGTCAAGAAGTTGCAATTTAATGTTTAAAAAATCGTAATAATAAGTTGCAAATCTAAACTTAAAACCTCCTTGTCCTCCTCCGGGTTGTTTTTCTACAAAATATTCCTTGTTTTGTATTTTAATTATTTTCCCGTCAGAACTTTTATAAGTTAATATGTCATTTATTTTCTTATGTTTCTGAGGAATATAAGCATTGTCCGCATCTATAAATCTATGACGAGGTAATTTATTTTCAAATAAGTCTGAGCATGAAAAAAGAAGAAAGATTGACAGTATCAAAAAGAAATATTTTTTCATGTTTTCGAAGTTAATTCAATTGTTATGAACGATGTCTCAAACATTAACGTTACAAATATATAATTTTT
>DCEG01000042.1 GCA_002316835.1 Bacteroidales bacterium UBA1035
CATGGTCCTTTTTCGGCCAAAGCGGTCACTCAACGTGCCGGCAAAAAGTACACCGATGATTGAACCTACCAAAGCACAGCCTACGTACCAACCGCTTTGCAGCGACGTGAGTGAAAATTGGGTTGAAACCTGCGAAACAGTACCGGAAATTACCGCGGTGTCGTACCCGAACAGAAAGCCACCTAAAGCCGCTACAACCGAAAGGAAGGTGACATAACCTATATTATTGACGTTGCTCATGCTGCTTACAAGTTGAAGTATTCTTTGTATCTGTTGTAAAGGTTCCCTGCCTGAGCATAAGCCGATTGGGGGCTCATAAAGTGAGAAAACTCAAAAGTGATGGCTTTGTCGTACCCGCAACGTTGTGCGGCTTCGAGCTTCATGCGCAGTTTGTCAAATTTGATGGGTAAGAACTTGATGGGCATATCGCGGTCGAATGACTCAGCGTTTGTCCAGCATTTCATGCCATACTTGTCGGCCAGCTTTTTATTTACGGTAAAGAATGCATCCAGCTCATCGTAGTCGATATGACCATCTTGAAAAGCCACTGCATCTACCACTTCGTGGATTCCCGCGAAAATTTCGTCCCATTCTTTTTCGTGTTGCTGTACGGATACGGCAGCTTCCTTGGAGAGAGCGGCACCGCTCGCCGCTACTGCTTTCTTGCCGTCGATCCAGGGTGAGATAAATGTAGGTAACCCTCCGGACACATCTTTACATTGTTTACCCATCGCATAGAAAGCGCCTATAGCACCTTTGGTAGCCCGACTGATCTCACCACTTACATACCAGCCTCCAAAGCTTTTGTATTTTTTGCCATAGTTTTTCCATACTTCATCGATCACGTATTTGTTGTCTTCTATCTCGTGTGACATGTCGCCTGTAGCCCAATAATGGCCCGAATCATACAGGCCGAAGTAAAATTTCATGCCGTGTTTTTCCGCCAATCTCAAGTACATGTCCAGCAAGTCTACAGAAGGCATATAGCACCCTTTGCCCAAGAGATATTGAGAAGGATAGGTGATAAATTTTTTGTAACCCGAGCGAATCATGATGACGGTATCGATACCGATTGCTTTCATATATTGGAAGTCAAGGTCCCATTCGGCTTCGCCCCAATTTTGATGCGGGATGTCGTGCGAAATTTCGTCCAAAAATGTGCCGGTAATCCTTAAGCCGTTATTTTTAGGAACAATTAATTTACTGTGTAGGCTCGTGTCTTTTTCTATGTAGATAGACTTGCCTTTTTGTACAGTATTATTTTGTGCCCCCATCGAAATAGCGGGCATTGCTGCCATGGAAGCGCTTGCTAACGCTGCTTTCTTGAGAAAATCGCGGCGGTTATTTTTTTGTAAATTCATATTACTTAATTTTTATAATGTCCTTTTATGTCGATTTCTTTTTCAAACGGGTTCAAAATTTGGTCAATCAGCACGGCAGCTTCGGCACGTGTAAGTTGCTTGTTCGCATCAACATCAGCAAAACCAAAAGTAGTGAATATTTCTTTTGATTTGTCTGTTAAATCCGTTTCTTTTTGATTGATTTTTTTTATTAAATCAAGTAGATTATTCAACGTGAGAGGCGTGTCGCTGCCCGGGAAATCCACAGAGGGATACACATCTTTCAATCCGCTAAGTTCCGAGTACAAAACCGGGTCGTTTACCCTGAACCACGTTTGGTTTGCCCATCCTTCGTTTTTGCCGGTGCCTTGTAAGATTCCGGTGGCGCCTATTCGCTGCAAGGGCAGGAAAAGCGGATTTTCTTTTTCCACATCCAAATAAGGCAACAAATAATTGCCTTGCGAGAGAAGGGTTTTCTGGATTTCGCGCACGGAAACGTTTTCGAGGTCGGTTTTATTTTTTACTGCCAACGCTGCCAATACGCCTGCCGCCTGCCCGAT
This sequence comes from Bacteroidales bacterium UBA1035, assembly GCA_002316835.1. GTDB lineage: Bacteria > Bacteroidota > Bacteroidia > Bacteroidales > Dysgonomonadaceae > Petrimonas. The sequence continues at coordinate 1,901 of DCEG01000042.1, forward strand.
TTGCAATACAACCGGTTGCAAACGCGTGGTGCCGTTAATGATGTTGGAAACGGAAATTGATTTTTCGGCAACGATTAATCCTTTCACATCCTGAGGAATTATCACGCCTAACGGCAATCCATACGACGGAACGGGATGGAAATACAGGTGTGGCAGGCTTTCCCATTCGGGGTATTTCCCGTGATGATGATCCACCGGATAATCGCCCACGGCGATGCACGTGCGGTATAGCTTTTCGGGCTGCGTGTAAGGCTGCATAATGTGATTGAGCGTGAAACGCACCAAACCGTGTATACGTAGTGATTCGCGATGATAGGGAATGAACGGCAGTTTATCTTCGGTTGGAAATTCATCATCCGCCAAACCAAGCGTGTTCATGCCCAATTCTTTTTGAATGAAATAAACGAAACAAAGCGTGTGGTTTTTTGCTTTTTTCAACGCCTCTTTGCGTTCCGCATCCGTTTTGCCGATTAAGTTCAGGAAAAAATCGTTGCCTTCGATGGGCCAGTTTATCATATATTTCCTATTCGGCAATTCGCCATACGCAATCATTTTATCTTTCGACCACAATACGTTCAGCGGATTGGGGTTTGTGCACAGCGGATTTTCACACGAGCAGGCGAACTCGTTGGGGTCGTAGCCTTCGGGTTGGGCGATGGTTACGTCTTTGCCGTAATCTTTGAGAATGGCTACGTATGTGAGGTCTTGAATGACATCGTTGGCTTTTTCGGGCGCGACATCTTCCTGCGTTATTTCGCGGCTTTCCATCCCAACATCATATTTCACGCCACATTGAAGCGCCACATCGCCCAGTTCGGTCGCGTCAATGACAATTTTGGGATGAAGTGTAAGTGTTTTTTCAGGCGTTTCAACCGTCACTATCCATTTATCGTTCTCTTTCTTTATGGATATGAGCTTGCTTTTGAAGTGAATATTCAGATTTTTTTCCTTTGCGGCAATACGCTGTAAAATTTTATTCCCCACGGAAGGTTCGAACAGAACGTTGCTTACCCAACCTGTATTCACTGCTTCCGCACCGCCGTAATAATTTGTGAGCGAATCCTTAAATTCGCCCCAAAAGCCGCTCGGAAGTCGATAATTCCCATCCACTGCGCTTACGCCGGCGCTTGTGAGCATTCCGCCCAACCATTCCGATTCTTCGATAATCATGGTTTGTACGCCCATGCGTGCCGAATATATGCCGGCGCTCACGCCGCTTGTTCCGCCGCCGATAATGAGTACGTCGGGCGACGATGGATTGTTTTTTGTACAGCTTTGAGTGATAAAAGCTGTAAGAAGGATACTAAAAATAATTCCTGTTTTTATTGACATTTTTGACATATCTTGTTTTTTGTTGCTATTGAATGCTTATCGGTTTTTGATTTTATGCAGTGCCTTTTGCAATTCATCCGCAAAACGGATAAATCCCAAATCGGTCAGATGAATGCCGTCAACGGTGGTTTCCTCATCTTTGCCAATCAGGTTTTCAGCCGAAAGATAATAAAGGTTTTTATATCCTTCTTCTTGCAGCTTTTGGTATTCCTGGCACAACGCTTTGTTTTTATCCGTAACGGTTTTGTACATTTTTACATCGAACGCGGAATGCGGAAAAAGAATGGATTCGACAAACAGAATAGGAATTTGCGGATTATGTGTGCGCAGCTTCTTTACAAATGTCGCCGTTTTATCGCGGACTTGTTCGAGGGTTACGTTCGGGATAAAATCGAGGATGAAAAGTCCGGCATCGGTGCGACGACCCATCAGTTCCGCGATTTCGTAATCCAATTGTCCGTTTCCGCTGAATCCGAGATTGATAACTTCTCGGTTTAATCGGCGTTCAAGAATATTGGTGTACGACATTCCTGCGCGCGTAGCGCAACCACCCTGCGTAATGCTTGTGCCGTAACATACGATGGGATTTTTTGTGGATGGATAAGGCAAATTGGGTACATCGATAAACGCGGTGGAATCAATGCCGATGGATATATCGGTTACTCCGTTGTAAAGCGGGAGATAAAGCAGGTATTCCCGCTCTTTGGGAAGCATATTGGAAATGATGACCTGTTCGTTGTTTTTTGCCACCGGACGCGCGGTATTGACAAATTGCCACGATTTCCCGTTCCATGCATACAAATCCAACCCTTTTATTCCGGTGGCGGTCATATGGTTCATATTTACGTCTCCAAGGAGATCCCATTTGGCGGAAATTTGCGTGGAGTTGCTACGAAAACGCAACGCAAGTCCCGATGTATTTTTACCGAGTTGCCACAATTGAGGGCGACAAATGGTTTTTAAGTAAGCAGGAAGGCGTTCGTAGTGTGTTTCGGTGGTGTCGGTAATTTTTCCGAGAAGAGGAAATTTTAAAGCATTGTAATATTGTGTTTGAGTATAACCGGAAACGGCTAACATTATGCACAAAATAAAAATATAATATTTCTTCATAATGATTAAAATATACGCTTAATAAATTGCTACCGCGTTTGTTACTGCCCGTTGTCCGTTTTTATCGCTCGGAATGATGGTTTCTTTACCGTTAATCAGCATGCACGATGAACCGCCTCCATCTAAATTTATCGCTTCGGAACAACCAATCTCAAGCAATAGATCCGCTACATTTTTCAAGGTTAGCCCCGGTGTGTTGGGTGTTTTATTTCTCCCTTCGCATACGAAAAAAATGACGTGACCATTGGGGTGATATGCAATTGCGGAACGAGGATTGTTATAAGTAGGCCCTACACCGCTTGCTTCATCAAATAATTCGTTTTCCCATAAATTCTTATATTCCCCCTTTTTGATTAATAACGGACCGGCGCTGATGGCCTCTTTAGGTTGCCATCCTACTGCGCCTTCAGGAAAATCGGCTGAAGGAATAGGAAGAGGTTTTTCGCCGGATTTGTTGGGTGCAGGTGCAGGATAAGCATATAATGTGTTGTTTGAGTGATATACCCATTGGGCGGAAAATGTGCCGTTGCTTTCCATCCCGAAAGCGCCTGTGGTGGGATAATAATACGCGTCTGCACCATTATATTTTCGGGTTGTTACCGTTTCTATTTTTGATATCGTTACCCCGTTTTTTATCATTAACCCCAGCGAAGTTCCCGACCAAAAATATCCTCCATTCATAACAACTTTAGGGGATGAGTTTGCATCATAAAACTGTTTTGGGGTATGCGAACCTTGTTTTTCACCCAAAATCTTGAATTTTGCATTGCCTTCGCTCACATCCGCTACGGCTATATATGCCTGAACTAATTTTCCCGAAATGTCTTTGTTATATTTATACACCGATATGTATTCCGGAAGATTGCCAAAATTATCCTTCTTTTCCCAGTCGGAAGAAGATAGAACGAGAGGCGTAGATTTATAGCGTACAATTACGTTGAAAGTGACAATTTCGTTGCTCTTTTTCAGTTGAATTTCCGTTTTGTCAGTCAAATTATAAGTTGCGGTTGTGGTTTGTGGTTTTACCATTTCCACATTATTGGCTAACGTTAATTTTATTTCTACTTTCGAAAAGTCCTGGCCTCGTTCAAATAATAGATACACTGTTTTCTTAAAGTTATCAATCTTCACATCCAGCACTTTGTGTGAAAGTACTTCAAGGTTCGTGACATACCTGAAATCAAATTCGTTCTCTTTACTCTTGTCTGAACAGCTAAAAAGCATCCAAGACAAAATGGTAATGCTAAATAATATACGTTTCATAGAATTATAAGTTTATTTCTTTAATGGGTTTTCTTCGATCCTTAACATGAGAAGAGAGATTTGGTAGGTCCTGAAAAACAGGGCTTTCCGGTTTGTTCCTCAATCCGATGTACTGGTAAATGAGTGTCTTTTCTACATACGGTGAGAGACCTTTTAATTGTTCAATAATTCTTTCTGCCCGAGGCAGGAGCAAGGTGCTTCCGTCTATGTGGTTATTCCTGACTTCCTTGTTGATAAAAAAATCATCGCAGCTCGTATTCATAGTCTTGTCAATGTCGATTTTAATATTTCTCAAACCATTCATTCTGTCCCCTGTGCAGAAAAAAATTGCGATTATGCTTATTTGGGGTCTAAATCAAAATATTCTAAAAACCATTCATTCATTTTTTTTACTTGCTCCGGATAGATTTTATGCTCCCCATTGGGAATGATAAAGACCTCTTTAGGGGCCTCAATGGCATTATATGCGGTATAAATTGCTGTCGGTGGTGTTGTCTGATCATTGAATCCCCAAGAATAAAAACCCGAAGTCTTAAGATCTTTAGCAAAATTAACCACATCATAATAAGGGAGCACAGATTTATATACTCTTTCTTTTTCAGCTTTACCTATATTTGTGGTGCTATTATAGAAATCCGGCCAAGCCCCCGGTCTGCCGTACAAATAACCGGAAAAATCACACATCCCCGGACAAAAGGCTGCCAATCGTTTTACTCTCTTTTCCAGCGAAGCCGTAATGATTGAAAGCGCTCCTCCTTGACTGGATCCCCAAACAGCAAGCCTTTCCTTGTCAAACTCGGGCAAGGAATACATAAGATCTACCGCTTTAATACATCCTGCAATAACGCGATTGTAGTAAAAATGATCACGATCTTCAATCCCAAAATATTGATACTCTTTTAAAGTGGATTTCTCCAAGTTGGTATAAAAATCCTTTTCTAACGTAACGGGATAATTATGAATATAAATACTCAAGGTTATGACGCCATGTTGAGCCATCTGCATCTCAGGTCTTGGAGGATATACGCCCGCACCGGGAAACCTGATTAAAGCCGGAAGTTTCTCACTCTTTTTAGGTAAGGATAGTATACCGTAAAAATAACCCTCTTTTTTGCTTATCTGATACTTTACCTGAAAAACCCCTATTGAATCATTGGAATAGTTGAGAAGGGGGGTGAACTCGGTATTGAGCGGTTCGGGTGAGATTTCTTTTATTTTCTTTTGCCAGAATGCGTGGAAATCGGCGGGACGTTCGACTTTAGGCATAATACGATTGGGCTCTATAGCTGCGGTTACCGTATGGTATGTTTTTTGCCCTTGTGATAAATGAGTTACTTTACATCTTATAAAACCGGGGGTGAACCCTTTTCCGCCGTATACTTTATATGTTCCGGAAATTGAAGGCAGGGAGCCTTCTGTCTGAGGAGGCATCTTTTCCGGTCCTATCTCATACGTCAATTTGTCTTTTTCCGAGATATCCGTGACAGTAATCAGAAAAAACAGACTGTCTTGCGCATTATATATTCCTTCATCGAGGTTTAGTCGGACCTCGACCTTAGGCTGTTTTTCTTTTTTCTGTCCGTAACTTACGGTTAAGATACTCCATAAAATCAGAAAAAAGAGAATCTTCGTTTTAGTCATTTATTTTTTAGCTGCTTTTGGGGTTTTATTGTTGTTTTGTATTTTTTTCCGAAAGAGTCTGTAGCGATGATTTCAAGGGTTGAATTTTTCGACAGTGGAGTGGCTCTAAACATATGCTCATTTTTAATGGGCGAAATCCATTTAAATTCGAGTTTATCTTTATCGGCGCACATTTCGGCGACTTTGGGGTCAATGCCTTCAAATCGGGTCATTTCGCCACTGTTTACGCCATTCTCAAACCATTCTACTTTCCAGTTCTTATCCCAGTTCCAAATGTTTACGGTTATATCATCGGGGAAATCGCTGTTTTGTCCAACCGGATAAGCGCGCATTTGATACTCTTGCGGATGTCCGGCGCTTTTGAAATACCATTCCACCTTGTCGTCGTTTATTTCATACACTCCGTATCCTAAAGGAGTTCCGTCAAGACAATAGTCGCCTTGCCACCAGGTACCGCAAATGGCAGCCGTGTTGTGTTCGTAGAGAGTGGGCGAGTGAATGATGTTTTTATTGTAGTGCATATGTCCGGTAAGAATGTGCGCATTATACGGTTCAAGCATTTTGAACAGAGCGGAAGCGTTTAAGGTTTGCCCACCCATTTTTTCATTGGAATACGAAAACGGTTCTTGCGTTTCCGATAGGCGTGCAGGAATGTGCATCGCTACGAAAACAGTGCTTCCTTTGGGTACGTGCGCGAGGTCTTGTTCCAACCATTGAAATATTTTTTCGGTAATGTAGCCCATATAAAAATAATCGCGACCGATGTAGAAAACATTGTCGAGGACGATATAATGTACTTTTCCGCGATTGAATGAATAATAGGCAGGACCGAAAATGCTGTTGTACGTTTTTGTGGATGTTTCGTCTGAACGTCCGCCGTAATTCATATCGTGATTGCCCGATACACGATAAAAAGGAATATTTGTTTTATTCAACTCGTTGATGTATTGAGAATAGAGCTGCGGTTTGTCGCCCACCAAATCGCCGCAATCGATCCCGAAAACATCGGTATGTTCATAACTGGCGATGGTTTCTTTGCAATCTTCTACGATAAGCGCGTACCCATTGAAGTTTTCCTCTTTAAAAAACTGCGGATCGGCATGAACGAGCAGTGTATGACGATTGTCGGTTTTTGGATTTTTATTTAGTTCAAAATTGTATATTTGCGGCCTATTTTTGTCAATTCTTTTGTAAAATTGAGGAATGTTCAAGCTATCATTCGGAAGATAACCGGATGGAGTAGAGATATATACAAATGAAGCATTTGGGTCGATTACAGGAATTGAATAAAACCCTTTGCTATCCGTTAATACGCAGGTTTGTCCATCTGTAACCGATACATTGGCAAGTCCTTTTCCTTGGCTTGTAATTCTACCTTTTATTGCCGTTGATGGTGTTTGCGCTTCTGCGTACGTGGGTGTCCACACGCACAGAAGGACGACAAACAATAGAGAATGAAAAGATTTTATGTTCATTTGTTTTTATTTTTATCCGTCGCTAATGCTCTGTCTATTCCTTTTTTTACAGCATCCCATTGGTCGTACATGATAAGGTATATCATATCGAAGAACATCAGTCCGTCGCCTTTTGTCAAACAAATATAGGTTGCTTCTTCGGCGTCTTGCGGTTTGTTTTCAAAGTTCAAACCGTATAAACTGCCGCAAACAGGGACGTCGCCCCTTGTAACTTTTTTCGCGTTAAGGATAGCGCCTTCCACGGTCCACTCGGATGTTGTTCCATAGAGCGTTTTTCCGTAAGCGCCGGTCATATATATGTCCAAAAGGGTGGCGTAGCCAAAATTTTTATATTCGGGCGTTGCCCAATTATAATACTTGGACGGATCGTATTTTTTACTTGCCCAATTTACGCCTTCGTTGTAATAGGTTGAATACCAAGAACCCGTATAGGTACCGAACTTTATATTTTTATTGACCGACTTTATTGAGTTTCGGGCTTTTTCAAAGAAGTCATAAATAGTTTTGGCGCGAAATTCAAGCCATTTATTATACTGTTTTCCGGGCACTACTTTATCGCCGTTCCACGTAAAAATATCGGTAGGGAAATTAGAAAGGGTTTGTCCGGCGTACTTTTCAAATTCTTTTTTTGAAAGTTCCGAAAAATCGCTTTCCATGGAATTGAAGCGTGCTCTGTCGAGAATAATTCCGTCGAGGGAAAGGTAGTTTTGTGCAAGTTCCGTGAAAATACTCAACATATAACTCTGTACTTCCGGATTGATGGGATTAAAAAATTTGGCGTGCGATTTATTGTCCTCTTTTATCGAAATAATGCCCGTGGGATAATACATTTGAGTAAGCCAGGCCGCTTTTGCCGCGTCGCGATAAACAACGCCGCCATCACGCATATTTCCGCCGACCATCGTATTGAGGTTGGCGTGGATTTTCAGGTTTTGTTTATGCGCTTCTTCGATGAAAACGGCTAAATAATCCCAGGTTGCCGTGCGTTCTATATCGCCCAGTTTCTTAACTTCGGCTACAATGTTGCTTTTAAATAATACGTCGCCGCAAGTTGGTCTCACATCCACTATAACATCCGTAAACCCGGCGCTCTTCGCTTTTTCTAAATAGATAACAATACTCTCTTTGCTGTTGGCAAAGTATTTGAAATTGGCGGAAGCATCTATCCAAAGGATTTTGGGCTTTTCGGAAACAGGTGTTGCCGGTGTAGTTGGCGGTTTCCAAGGGATGTCATCCTCGTTCAGTGTATTGTGAGATGTTGTACACGAGACCAGTAAAAATATAACAAAACTTATGATAAAAAGGAGTCTATTCATTGAAAAAAATACCGGAAAAAGGAGACATTAATCTCCTCCTCCGGTACGTAATATAATTATTTATTCTAAGCTAACATTCCAAACAATAATACCGCTGTTTGTGCAAAGAAACGCCACAGTCGCAGAATATCCATCGGGTGCTACGCAAACTTTTACTTCTCCGGTTGCATTACCGTTTTCTCCGAAGGCCGGATCGAGCGGAAAATACAACCAATCATTCCACACACGTGTATGTATTAAACTGGTAATGTCTTTAATTTTTGACGGATCTTTCATCATTGCTCTCACCGTAAAAATTTCGCGCATCCAACTATGCGTGTTTTGCTCTAAAAGGAAAATATACCTTGCGCCATTCATATCGGCATAATCAAAAGCATGACCGCCTCCTAACCATTGATGGAAAACATTTTGTATATGGTGTTCCGATTCATATATCGGTTTATTGGTTTTCCCATCCATGTATGTGATGGCAACTTGAGGTTGGTTATTAACAAAACGATTGATAAAGTAATTGCTGTTTTCACCCATACCAATAGGAACAACTTTTGCTTGAACGCCCATGGTATAATCAATATTAAATTCAATCTTTTTAGGGGTTTCCGAAACTACTTTTCCGTCTTTCACTTCCCATTGCAGAATGACATTGTTGTTAGATACGGCTAAGTACACGAATGCGTGTTTGGTCAGATCGCCCCTTACATAAATTTTCCTTCCGATTTGGGCTTTCGGCAAACTCTCCAGTGTATATTTAAAGAGTAATTCGGGTTTTGCCGTTACGCCTTTCCACCAAAACATATGCACCTCTTGCCCGCCGGCAACAGCGGCATTACAGGAAGCTATATTGCCGGCGTCATCTGTCGTCATGTGAAGCGGCAGTTTAAACCCTAAATCTTGCCAATCAATGCCTTCCCACGACATATCACCGGCTTTGCCGCCATCTGCTAAGTTGAAATAAGAGAATCCTGTTCTGCTGTGAACAATAATGTAATTTCCGCTTATTCCAACAGCGCCATTGTTGTGAGTAGTAAAACCCATTTCGGAACCTGTTTTCTTCCATAATTCTTTTATTCCAATTGCCGATGGAATAACTTTCAGCTTAACGGTATATGTTTTTTTAGCGCCGTCCGCACCAATCACATCAAAACTTACCGGTTTAGAAAAATCCATATATTCGCCGAGAGGTATAGCCGATTCTACAGTGGCATTATTGGGAATACTTACCGACATCCGTATTTTTGCAAGATCTGTCTTGATGCTACCATCTATGTCTAAATTGATGATATTATTTTCATCGGGAATAACTGCAAAATCAGTGTTAGTACCGTTGGGTAGCATGATACGAATGCCCGTTACTTCATTTCCCGTAGTAGGGATAAGTTCATCCGCTGTTTCGCAGGAAAACAAAGCAAGTAACGTCAAAATTCCAACTATTTTATATAAATTTCTCATTATTTTCTTCATTTTAATTACCATTTATCGATTTGTTTACAAAGGGGATTATTTTGAATTTCAGATAATGGAATGGGAAACTGATAATAACGTTCTTCGAAAAAACGATTTTTCCCGTCGCAATCCACGACTTGATAGGTGAATGTATTATCGGTGTTTTTCGTAATTTTCATTCCATGCATACGTTTGCCGCCCAACACATCGAGGGCTATCCTCCAACGCCTTAAATCCCAATACCGTTGTCCTTCGAATGCTAATTCTATTTTGCGTTCTTCCCGGATAATTTGTCTCAGATTTGCCTGATTGGTTTCCGTGACATTGGGTAATTTAGCTCGTTGGCGCACCTTGTTTAGTGGAGACAATGCTTCATTGGCTTTTCCTGACTCATTTAGCGCTTCCGCCTGATTCAATAATACTTCAGCATAACGAACCTCAGACCATGCCGTTGCTCCTTTCTTGGTCATATCTTCCACTTTTTCGTTTAATAGTTTACGGATGTAGTAACCGGTAGTGGTTGCATTCGGATAGTTTTCAATTCCAAATTCTTTGTAACCGTCTTTTCCTCCGACAAATGCTTCTATTGTGCGACCTTTCCAGGGAGCGCCGTTGTACAAAATTGACGCATAGAAACGAGGTTCCCTGTTTTTGTAAGGATTGGCGGCATGTTCCGGATTACTCCAGTCAAATTTGCTACCGTCTGCCATATAATAGGAATCGATCATTTCTTGTGTAGGTACTGCCAGGCATTTTGGTTCCGTATTGTCGGAAGCAAAGTCGCCCTTGGGACTATACAGTTTATCGAAAGTAACCGAATGGGTGAGTTGTCCGTGAAACCTGTATCCCAATACCGTTTCTTTGCACAAATCGCTTTGGTTGAAAACATCGGCGTAATCGGGCAATAAACCGTACAATGTACCCTCTTTGTCAATCACTTTCTGGGCTGCTTCGGCTGCCTTATCCCAACGTTGGGCATAAAGCATCGCACGCGATTTGAACCCATATACCGCACCTTTGGTTATGCGTCCGAAGTTGTCTTTATCCCACTCGTCAGGTAAATTTTCAGCGGCAAAATCCAAGTCTTTTTCGATAAAGTCCCAGCACTCGTTCTCGGAACTTCGTGCTTTATAGGCTTCTTTCGGTCCATCAATATAGTCGCGAATAACAATACTTCCATGTCCTCTTACCAACATAAAGTGTAAATAAGCCCTGAAAAAACGTGCTTGAGCTTCCATTAAAGCAACCATCTTTTCGTCATATTTTACATACGTTTTTAGCCCATACAAAAATTCATTGATCCTGCGGATTCGATTGTATTCGTAATCATAATCACTTAATAAATTGGTAGATGGACTGATATTTCCTGTATAAACTACCTTGTTTACATCGCCTCCACTTCCACCCATGACATTTGTGCTGTATCGCAATATATCAGAAAATCCGTCCGTTAAACTCACTTTGGCATATTTAATGCCATAAGGGCCATATTCATAAATAGGTTTATAAAATCCGTTTATATACAAATAGGTATTTTCAACCGATTTCCAGGCATCCATTTCGGTATATTTTGCGCGTGGTTCGGGATTTAGAAAATCCGAACAACCCGTAAATACGAAGATAGCCGTAACGAAAGTTATTATGTTAAAATTTTTCATCATTCTTATTTATTAAAGGGTTAAACTTATCCCAAATTCATACGTCCGTTGTTGCGGATAATAACCGTTGGTGATTTCCGGTGTTTCAGGATCTATATTGTATTTTGTTAATTTAGACCATGTGAAAAGGTTCCCTCCGGTAAGCATAAGCCGGATATTATCAACACCTAAGTTGCGGATATAGCTGTTTTTTAAAGTATACCCTAATTGGACGTTTTTCAAACGCAGGTAGCTACCATCGCGAATCCACCACTCGGACGCCCACCCGTTGCAGTTTCCTTTTTCTGCCGCGATCGTTGATAAGCGGGTGAATTCGGCATTCGGATTTTCGGGAGTCCAGCTGTTTTCTATCAGAAAGTAAGGAGAGTTTCCTTTGCCGTGGAATGGGCGGGTGTATATTGTGGCATCCACATGCCCGTTTCCATATACGCCACTTAGGAAAACATCGGTAATAGCGGCACCCTGAAAGAATAGAGAAAGATCAAAATTTTTCCATGCGGCCGCTATGTTAAGTCCGTACATTAGTTCGGGGAGGTTGTTGTTGCCTATGAACGTATAATCTTGTGCTTTGTCTATTTTCCCATCGCCATTCAAGTCTTTATAATGAATATCTCCCGGACGGATTTGGTCTTTACTCAAATGGCCTAAGGTGGCGCTATTGATTATTTCCTCGTCCGACTGATAAAGTCCCTGTGTTATAAAACCCATCTTTTCGCCCATTTTGCGTCCGGTACGTTTCTGGTAATCAGGCACATTAGGGCTTTCATTCATCCGCAATACTTTGTTTCGAGACCAGCCGACATTTCCTCTTATGTTGTACTGGAATTTATCTATCGTGTTTTGATGCGAGAGAACCAATTCAAAACCTTTATTGCTAACCTTTCCCCCGTTAATAGTACTTGGATGATTTCCTCCCAAGGAAGGAGGATAAAGAGCGCTACTTCCAATGAGAATATCGTTGGTGAGTTTGTAGAAATAATCAAATTCCAACCCAAAGATGCCTTTGCTTAACATTAAATCGAATCCAACGTTATAGGTGCCTGTTTTCTCCCATGTGATATCTCTGTTTACATTTCCGGCTGTGTAAATAGAAATATATTCCTTATCGCCTATGTAAATTGTCGGAGGGTTGGGGTTCATTAAGTTTAAGTATTGAAAATCGGCAATACGGTCATTGCCTAATAATCCGGCAGATGCGCGTAATTTCAAATTCTCCACTTTACTTTTGTAAGGGGCAAAAAATGCTTCTTCGGATAATCTCCATCCAAAAGATGCAGCAGGGAAGAAGCCCCATCTGTTTTCTGCCGGAAATCGCACAGAACCGTCGTAACGTGCTACCAATTCCGCCAAATATTTGCCTTCATAGCTGTAATTAATACGTCCCACATAACCGGTGCGGTTAAATATATAACTTCCTCCTCGAACACCACTGGCTTTTTTACCTAATAAAATGTCTTTTGCTAAATCAATTTCATGAAGAGTTGTCAAATCAAATCCCTGAGCAGTAACCCCAAGATTTTCCTTTTCGTAGGAGGATTGTTCATAAAGGAGCAAGGCCGACAAATCATGCTTTCCAAAGCTTTTTGCATAAGTAATGGATGGTTGAACAGTTAATCGCTGCGCCTGAGAATTATTATTTGCCAATACCGGCTCTTTGGGGTCGCCATGATTTGCCTCTACAATCTCATATTGCTCTGTTCTGGCATTGTAACTGTTCATCTTAAATTGCTCACGCCACGATTTTGCCGTTGTGTAATCTTTGTCGTACGATGTTTTCAGTTTCAAATTCAGTCCTTTTATCCAAGGTACATCCCATGCAAGTGTCAATGAAGAGGTTACTATATTCATAACGGAATTATTGTACCCGGTGAGACTGTTAAAAGCCATAGGATTGAATTTCGCCGATTCGTCAATATTAGCCGCTACCGGCAGTCCGTCATATTCGGTAGGAGTGATGGGCATCATGCGTTGTGCCAGATTTATGGGATTGTTCCAATCTTGATTATTAACACCATAATATCCTGCTTTACGATTTTCCTGACGAGCACCTAAGTCCAAGCCTAATTTGAAACCATGATTTAAATTGACATCAATATTTGAACGAAGATTGTATCGTTTAAATGCATACTTATCAAGAATACCTCCTTGATCGTAGTATCCTAACGAAAGAAAATATTTGGTCGTTTCATTTCCTCCGTTTACCGAAATATTATGATGGGTTGTAAAAGCGCCGTTTTTCATTAAAGCGCTAAACCAGTCGGTATTCGCATATTTTCCTTCGGGATCGCCATTCAATACTTTATTATATACTGCTTCTGAAAAAAGGGGGTCTTTCCCGTCCATATCCAACGCTTTATTATACCATTTGATAAAATCAGGTCCGTTCAGAAACTTTGGATAATTTGTGTTTTGGTTGTACGAGACTTTTCCTGTGTAGGTTATTTGAGGTTTCTGCATACTTCCTCTTTTTGTTGTTATCAAGATAACACCACTGGCTCCTTGCATTCCATATACAGCTGCAGAAGATGCGTCCTTCAAAATTGTGATGCTTTCAATTTCATTTGGATCCAAGTTGTTAAATGAGCGCTGAACATCATCCACAATAATCATAGGCGCCGCATTTCCTAGTGTAGAAACCCCACGGATAAGCAGATTAGAACCGTCCGCCCCGGGCTGCCCCGACTTCTGTGTAGCTACCAAACCGGGAAGTTTTCCGGCTAAGGTACTTGTTAAATCACCTGATGGAGCACGAACAATATCTTTTGCATCCACTTGAGCCACGGAGCCTGTTACGTGCATTTTCTTCTGGGTTCCGTATCCCACCACAACCACTTCGTCCAACAACTCTGTATCTTCCATCATGGTAACATTTAGTAATGTTTTTCCTTGCAAGCCTATTTCCTGCGATTTAAAGCCGACATACGAGAACTCGAGTACGGCATTCCGATTTGCCACGTTGATGCTGAAATCTCCGTTTAGATCGGTAATCGTACCTTGTGAGGTGCCTTTTACCATGACATTTACGCCAATCAGGCTTTCGCCTTTTGAGTCTTTCACTGTTCCTCTGACATTATTCTGCGCATACGTATTTGTGCTGAAAGTCAGAAGTATGAAACAATTCAAAACGAATAGCGTTCGCTTTGTGTTTCTTCCGAAGAAGAGTGCTTTCATTCTTTTCATTGAATTTAAGTTTTATTTAGAGTTAAATTAAGTGTTTGAATTAATCTTTTTTTGGCCATTTCTCAAGACATTTATTCAGCTAAGTAACAGAAAAGAATTATAGCGATCTCAAAGTAGCTCTCAAGAATTATCATTCTAATTCTTTTCTATTACTTATATATTATTTGAATAAATACTATAGAGTTACTTATAACGTCCAGTATCCCACCAGACACGAATATTTTGTCCATCGCCTTTTCCTTGATTAAGTGAAGTTTGTTTTGAATATCTGTTTAAATTTCTTTCATCGTCGATATAGCGGAACTTTTTAATAAATTCTCCAGACTTAATCAAACTTAGATCACTTTGAACAACAGGAGTTAATAAGGGATAGCCTGTGCGACGAAATTCTGTCCAAGCTTCTGTTCCATTTGGGTAAATGGCAATCCACTTCTGTGTGATAATTTGTTTTAACTTAGTTTCAAAATCATTTGTATCCTTCCATTTTACATTTCCTCCGTGAATATATTCATCATCATTTTTCGTTGAATAAAGAGTTGAATTAACTCCCTGTCTTGCTTCGGCAAAGGAAGCCAAAATTCCTTCTTCGTAATTTACTTTAGCATTGCCGGAAGTTGCCCATCCTCGAAGTGCTGCTTCTGCTTTCAAAAAACAAACTTCGGCATAATTCATAATAATTTGAGGCTTTACAATTGTTCCGTTTGGCACAGTTCCTTCTTTAACGCTTCCCTTTTCTTTTTGATTCCATTCTGGATAAACGTATAATCCCCATACACATGAGTTATTTACTGCGGTATATTGAGGTTTGGTTAATTCGGAAGCAGGTAATCCATTAGGAACACCTTGATACTGAATATCCGATTTTCCATATACATATCCTTGTGTTTGGCTAAACCATAAAGGTAAACGGGGATCGTGTACGGAACTTTGAGTAAGCATTATGTCAATCATCGTCTTGCTTACTCGAAATTCATTCCAAAAACTAATTGTCCAGAGGGAGTGCCCTGCGTTTGCTTCTGCATTTTTTATTCCGGCATTATCGGCATTGCTCGTCATTAAAGTCTCTTTCAGTGCGGCTTCACCTTCTTTTTTTGCTTTCTCGGCATCAATAAAAGATAGTCTTAATGCATAGCGCAATCGAAGGGAATTAGCTAGTTTAATCCATCTTGTAAGATCGCCTCCAAAAAGAATGTCTTGATTTCCATAAACATCTTGATTCTCTTTGTTTGATTTAAGTGATGTGGCAGCCTCTGTCAGCTCTTTGAATATGTCGTAATAAATATCTTTTTGAGAGTCGTATTTAGACTCTATGATGCCTTGTCCTGCTTCGAAATAAGGAACATCGCCAAAGCAATCGGTTGTTCTTGCTGCTCCCATGGCTGAAATAATACGCATTATCTGGTACATGTTATTATATTGCGGATTTTTCTCGAGCATTTGTTTTACTTCATGTAAATTTTTTGAAAGATAGACATAGTACGAACGCCAAAATCCATCTTTTACCCAATTGTCTTTCCATTCGTAACGTCCGGATGGAAAGTATGAGGCTGTATTTGCAAAATACTGGGCATACAAATTTGTGTGCAAATTATCACCTACCTGATATTCCCAAGGACGGCAGTTGAATCCATAGTCAAGCATTTTGGGAAGAATTAATTTAGGGCTTACTTCTTTTGCAGCCAGAGGATTCTCATTCATCTTTTCGAAATCGCCGGTGCAGTTTAGCGTTATGAAAAGAGCCCCTGCTATAATTAGTATATTTTTTATAATCTTTTTCATTGTTGTATGTAAATTAGAATTTAACATTCAGGGAAAAACCAAATGAACGAGTTGGTGGCAATGATGAGTATTCAAAGGCTTGAGCATAATCTTCGCGAGAAAATGAACCTTCCGGATTTACAGGTGCATTTTTAAAAATATATAATAAATCTCGCCCCGCGATGGATAGTTTTACATTATTAATAGGTGTTTTTTTCAACCAAGAGGAAGGAATAATATAGCCGAAGGACAGTTCTCGTAGTTTAGCAAAAGACGCATCGTACAAAAATTCTTCCCCCACACCGTATGCGCCTCCGATACTTGCATAATAATCTTCGGCATTTACTTTCTTCGTGTTTTCTTTTCCGGTAGATTTAACAACTCCATTTATAACCATTCCTTCTCTTCCTTCTATCGTTTTAGAAGAGGTTCCTGCGGTACGGGCATACATATCAGTAGTTGAAATAAAGCTTCCTCCCATACGTCCATCTACTAAAATGCTAAAAGATAGGTTCTTATATTGTATTGTGGACGATAGAGACCCAGTCCAATCGGGAGTCATATTGCCTATAATCTTGTCTGTTTCTGTAATTGGCATACCATTATCTCCAATTAGAATTCGTCCTTCAGCATTACGTTCGTAGGCTTTAGAGATAATGTCGCCAAAACGTCCTCCTTCTTCAACAACTGCTTTTCCTACGCGTGTTTCCCCGATCACAAAGCGCTTTAATGTTGGATCCAATTCAATACATTTTGTGCGATTCATACCCCAATTTAATGTTGCATCCCATATCCAATCTTTTGTTTGGATAGGTCGTCCGGAAAGCATTATTTCCCATCCATGACTGGCCATTTTACCCGCATTTATATTTTTGTATTCATATCCTGACGACCCGGGCATGCTTACTTTTAAAATCTGATTAATCGTATTAGAATTATAGCATGTAGCATCTAATCCTAAACGTCCATTAAACATTTTTATTTCTACACCAACTTCAGTGGAGTTTGTCTCTTCCGGCTTCAAATTGTATAGAGGAAATACGGAAGAAGTTACGGCATTCAGGATATTTCCATTTGTTTTGCCTAAATTATAGACATTATACAACATATAAGGATAGGTGTCATTCCCTACTTTTGCCCATGAGGTTCTTAGTTTTAAGAAAGATATTTGTCGGGGAAGGGTTACCATTTGAGATATGATAGCGGATAAACTGACGGATGGATAAAAGTATGACCAGTTGTCTGAAGGAAGTGTGGAAGACCAATCGTTTCGGGCTGTTACATCGCAATATATCATGCTTTTGTATCCGATAGATGCATTTCCTAATATTGAGTTAACCCTTTTCTTTGAATAGGCTTCTGATACTGTTTGATTATTTCCATTTGCTAATGCTACTAAATAAGGAATATTAAACATGCCCGATGAACCGGATAAATTGTTCCACTTATAGTAGGTTGTAGCCGTACCCAAGTTTGCGTTTACATCAAAATCATGAAATTGTTTTGTGAAATTTAACATTAAATCTGCATTGAATTCTTCATTGGTTACTTGCGTATTAAAATACTGGCTGATATTAGCCGTAGTTGATGTTTGAACATATGTAGAGTAACTCTTCATTTGATCGTTATACCAATCAATTCCCACACGCCCTGTAAGTTTTAAATAATCTGTAAATTTAGCACTCATCTGTACCATTCCAATAAGACGATTTCTCTCATCTTTGTTTCCATTTGCCGGTAATGTTAAGGCATATGGATTTAAATATTCATTATTCGGACCTGTCCAGTTTACAACGTTTCCATTTGGATTGATTGGATTTCTTAGATCTTCCAATCGAATACTACGAGGTAAATTAATTAGTGATTTCATGACGCCGTATTCTCCTTGCGCCGGACGATTCAAGCCTTTTTGACGCATGAAGTTAACTTTTATTCCTAAGTCGATGAATGCACTACTAAATTGGGTGTTCAAATCATAGTATTGACGATTTAGTGAATGATTTGGCGTAATGCCCTGGTTTCTTGAATCAGAAAAAGAAAAACGAGCTGTTAAATTATCACTACCTCCTGATGCCGTAAGTGTATTTGTGTAATTTGTGCCTGTGCGATAGAAATTATGAATAAAATCATCTTGAGAAACAAGGGTATAATCTTTATAGGCACTTTCGCCATAAAATTCATTTCTCCAGTTCTTCACAGTAATGGAACCGTCCATTTTAGGCCCCCAGCTACCTTTCGCACTTGAAGAAAAAATTCCGTTTGAACCTTGAGCGTATTCGTTTTGATAACTATATGGATTATATGCTTGACTAAAATTTATATTTCCATTATATTCAATTTTTAACTCTCCGCTTTGACCTTTTTTTGTTGTGATGATGATAGCGCCGTTTTGTGCTCGAGAACCATAAATTGCTGCGGCATTTGCACCTTTTAACACTGAAATACTGGCAATATCATCCGGGTTTATCTCTGATGCGGCTCCCGAATAATCAGCACCACCCCATTGAGATGCCGTTCCAGTTTGATTGTCACTAATCGGTATACCATCTATAACCCAAAGAGGTTGATTAGCTCCACTCAAAGAACTCGTTCCTCTCAAAACTACTCGGGTGGATCCTCCCATTCCGGTAGAAGATTGATTGATCTGAACACCTGCTATTTTTCCTTGTAACATGTTTGCTACGCTCTCGGAACGCAATTCGGTCATCCCTTCTGTTTTTATTTCTTGCATAGCATATCCTAATGCCTTTTTATCTCGTTTAATGCCAAGAGCTGTAACAACCACCTCTTCCAATAATTCAGTGTCATCAAGCAATATTACATCAATTCTTTGCCGATTATTAACCGGAATAATTTGTTTGGTGGTACCCACGTATGATACTTCAATTTCATCTTTTGACGAAACATTATTTAGCTCATAATTACCATCTAAATCTGTAACAGTCCCATTGTTTGTTCCCTTGACAACAACTGTTACACCGATTAATGGTGTTTTCTTTGAATCTACAATATTACCTTTTATGGTAATATCTTGAGCAAACATACAGAAAGATACCATCCACATAAAGAAAAACGGAAGATACCGTACAACTAAGAGATTTGTTCTTTTCATTTTATTAAATCATTAAATTTAGATTTTTATTTTTAGTTCTTTATATCAATTTTTGACATTGAATCTTTTTTTAGAAAAAAATGGCTTTTTCTATTTTTATAACTATTACCGGAAATCTGCAAAACCGAATTCTCTGCAAAGATCAAGTGTTTTAAAGGTATTCTCTCCGCTTTGATAGCTGAAAAAAGGTTCAGTCTTATATCTGAAGCATTCTCAAAATGCAAAGCATGTTGCCAAATCTCTTTTGTTGAAGAGAAATCAACAGCCAACTCATTTATATGCAATCCCGATACATTCTTTGCATATAGAACGTACGGATGGCAACTGCCCCAAACATTCACATAAGTGTTTTCCGAAATACTTTTACCCGGGAATAATTTTATGTTAGATAACGTAATATCCTCAATGCTTTTCTCCTCAAGCATGCTTCCGATAAAGCTATTGCCAACGTTTGTAGCCGTAAGGTTTGAGATGCTTATGTTTTTCATGTAACCCCCAAAAGGTTTATCCGGCTTTTCATTTCCCATCCACATGTAAATCGGTTGAGTAACATTGTGCATTATGATGTTGTTGAATTGTATGTTTTCGATTTTTGTTCCTTCGAATATGGCGCACGGATAATTGGGGTTTGGCAATACGCTAATCACGTTTATTCCGTGGTTTGAATTTCGGATGGTCAGGTTCTGGAAGATACAATCCCGAATGGGCGAATCGCCTTCATATCCTACACGTATTCCGCAAGCGGGCGGCGAGCTGAGTATGCAATTAGAAACAATTATGTCTTCGCAAGGGCGCGTTTCTCCCAATCGTCCGCTATCGCTTTTTATGGCAATGGCATCGTCGCCGCCTTCGATGTTGCAGTTGGTAATAAGCACCCGACGGCAGCAATCAATATCGATACCGTCGGTATTGGGACCGTCAATGGCATTGCGAATGGTAATACCATTGATTTTCAAATCCTCGCAACCTAACGCCCATAAGGTATAGCAGGGTGAATTTTTCAGAAGAACATCGTTTATCGCGAAAAACCGGCAATTTACAAAACCGATTAATCCGCTTGGGCGCCATGATTTGGGTTTTCTTACAAATTCAGAAAGCATTTCTTTGTGCCAAAAAGCATCGCCGTTTCCGTTTATTTTCCCCATGCCCGTAATGGATACGTGTTCGGCATTTTCGGCAAAAATCAGGAAAAACTTATCCTCTAGCCCTGCTTTTTGAGGAATTGGGACATAATCTTGCTTATTGGGACTTCCCAATAACTCTGCACCGGGTTCAATATGTAATTGTACGTTGTTTCTTAAGAAAATAGTTCCAATTACGTAACAGCCGGCGGAAACGTTCACAATTCCTCCGCCTAAAGCCGCGCAATTATCTATCGCTTGTTGAAAAGCAATGGTGTTCAACGTTTTCCCGTCTCCTTTCGCCTCAAAATCGGTAACATTCCACACATTGTTATGCGGAATAAGGCTTTTTTGTGCTTTGCCTGGATAGAAAAAGCACATATTTAAAATGAGAAAGAGATAGAAAACCTTATTTTTCATGCGTTGAGGCGATTATAATTGTCCTTTAAAATGCGCTTTATACCGCTCATACAATCCCGCCGCTTGCA
This sequence comes from Bacteroidales bacterium UBA1035, assembly GCA_002316835.1. Taxonomy (GTDB): domain Bacteria; phylum Bacteroidota; class Bacteroidia; order Bacteroidales; family Dysgonomonadaceae; genus Petrimonas. The sequence goes on from DCEG01000042.1 coordinate 22,798, forward strand.
AATAGGTGGAATTGGGGCTCATAAAATGCGAAAATTCAAACGTAATGGCGTTTTCCATTCCTGCTTTTCGCGCGGCTTCGAGTTTTAACAACAGTTTTTCCCATTTTATGGGTAGGAACCGAATGGGCATATCGCGATCGAACGATTCGATGTTTGTCCAGCATTTTATTCCGTATTTATCGGCAAGTTTTTTGTTTACCACCAAGTAGTCGTATAATTCGTGATAATCCACTTGTCCGTCTTGAAATGCCATGATGTCCACAGCATCTTTTACGTTACTCAATATTTCGTCCCATTCTTCTTCGTGCTCTTTTACCGATAGGGATTTATCGCCCGCCATTACCTGGTCGGTTTTTACGCCGTGAATATAAGGCGATACCAATGTCGGCAGATTTCCCGAAACAGTTTTTGCGTGTTTCCCCACTTCCGCATATATTTTAGCCATGTTTTTTGTCCGGCGACTTATTTCTTGTGATAAATACCATCCTTGAAAAGAGGTGTGATGTCCGTATTTTTTCCACACTTCGTCAATCAAACGCATGTTCAAGTCAATTTCTTTTTGGAAAGAGCCTTCAATCCAATATTTCCCCGAATCGTACATTCCGAAATAGAAAGCCATACCGTGCTTGTCGGCTAACGTGAGAAACATTTCGGTTAAGTCTACCGGAGGATAATACACGTCTTCGGTTTTGAGAATACACTCAAAGGGCGAGGCAATCCATTTTGCCAACCCCGAACGAATCATAACCACGGTATTTATTCCGATGGCTTTCATCGCCTGAAAATCCTTGCCCCACTCTTTTACTCCCCAGTTCTGATGAGGAATATCCCAGCTTACTTCATCGAGAAATGTTGCGCGAATGGGCATTCCTTTAAAAATACCGGGTGTTTCGAACATTTTGTTACTTAGTGTACTTTCTCTCTGAACTTTTCCTCCTTTCTCCAAAAAACCTGACCCACATCCGCTTAATGATTGAGCGGCCATCAATCCGGCTGACCCCATGGTAATATTTTTCAGAAAACTCCTTCTACTTTTTAATAGATTCATATTCTTCATTTTTTCACTTTTTGTCTGCTTATGATGATATCAATCAATCGATTATATAATTGAACATCTTCGGAATATTTCGATTGCGATAAACGGTAAAAGGCGTCGCCTCCTTGATAATAAGCCACTTTTAAAGAATCGAAAACTCCGTTTTTTTCAAAAACATCTAAATAGTCATTCAGCCGTTGTCCCCAGTCCTTGGAGTTCTTTAACACTCTTTCGTCAAATTCCACTTCCATGTTCATTTGATTATTCCTTGCTCTCTCGCATGCTTCTTGTAACTGTGTGAAAGGAACTTTCTCATTGAAAAAATAATTGGGCTGATAATAAACTTGATTAAAACCTAAACTTTTCCACTCTTGGTATCCATCGGAATTAAAATAAGGAATCCAATAGAAATCATAATCTTTTTTGTATATAAATGCTGCTACGTCCTTAGCTAAATCACGACTATTCGTGGCTTCTTCGGCCAACCAATAAAAGCCCACTAACTCTACATAGTTAAAATTTGCCTTTTTAAAAAGTTGTTCAGCATAATCTATATACCATTTACACGCTTTTAACCGGTCTTTTTTATTAGAAAAATTTAAACTTATACCATCCAGTTCCCCCCAATCTGTTTGATTTGGAATGGGTTCCGGCAGAGCTAAAACAACTTTCCTTTTGTCTAATTCGTCCGCTATCTTACCGCTTAGAAAAACATCTTCTAATTGGGCATTTAGCGCATGAATAGCATTGCCTTCGGAAAAGTAATTTTCAAGTAATGCCGTCCATTCTGTTTTGCGTGCGGCTAACTTCTCATAACCCGACGCAAATCCCCGTCCTTTTCCATCTTTTATTTCCAAAAACAAAAATCCGTCGAACAATAATGTGTGTTTTTCGCTTTTCAATGTGGAAACATAGGGCGAGAAATGATTTTTATCCCACTTTATATTTCGATGAATTCCACCATCATAAATAAGGACTAAATCATTAGGAACAGCCTTGTAATGTTTGTGATTTTCTAATTTCACGTCTTCACGAAAAATAATTTCGTCATCGCTGTTGCCATTATATCCATTAGAACAAACAATCAAACAGAGGATTGTAGATAAAAACAACGGGACGTATGTTAATATTTTTTTGGATAAAGTCATGTTATTTGTTTATTTTTTCCAACGTTTTCCAACACTGATACAATCCCCTCGGCACATGGAAACAGCCTTTCCATTTTCCGCCTTTGAGGTTGAGCAGCACTTGGCCTTGGCGATTGAGGTAACCATACCATTCGGGATATTCCGGGTCTTTGAAGTGCGACCACGTGTAATCGTGTATTTTCTCGAACCAGGCGAGACACTCTTTCGAACCGGTTAGTTGATAGCCTTTGAGCAAGGAAATCAGCGTTTCGATATGCACCCACCAAAGTTTCTGATCCCATTCTAATTGTTGCGTGGGATGACCCAACCTGTCCATGAAATAGAAGATGCCGCCGTACTGCTTGTCCCAACCGTATTCAATCATCGTGAGGGTGGTTTTTACGGCTTTTTCTATCAGTTCGGGACGATGCTGGCGTTCGCCCAAATCCATGATAAACCACATGGCTTCGATGGCGTGCCCGGGATTGACAAGGCGTCCGTCGAACGTATCGGACAAGCCCCCATCAAGATGGATATTTTCTACAATAATGCCGTCGAGTTCGGGGCGGAGAAAGACTTCCATTACCTCGTGGATACACGTTTCCATGGTTTGTTCAAGAAACGGTTTATCGAGCAGGTGTTCTATTTCCAACGAAAGGTTGCAGAGAATCATCGGCAGGGCAAAGTTTTTCAACGCGCGCGTACCATTGTGGCTTTTGTTCCATTTGCCTTTGGGGTTATCTACTTTTGAAAGAATAATATCGAACGTACGCTTGGCGATATCGGCGTATTCCGGGTTACCCGTAGCGAGGCTCAATTGTCCGAAAGCCATCGTAGCGAAGGTATAGGAAAAAATATTGTAAGGCTCCACGAGCGGTTTTCCTTCGCGTGTAAGTGAGAAATACCAGTTAAAGTTGCCGTCGTGTCCGTGTTTTTTCAGAAATTCGGCGCCTTGAATGGCGCAATCAAGCCACTCTTGGCGTTTTTCCACTTTATTATATAGCATGGAAAAAAGCCATACTTGTCGTGCTTGCAGCCAGATGAACTTATCGGTATCGAAAATGTTTCCTTGACGGTCGAGGCAAGTAAAGTATCCGCCGAACTCATAATCTTGCGATTTACTCAACCAAAAGGGAAGAATATTGTCTAATAGTTCGTTTTTGTAGAGTTGTTCTAGTTTTATTAAATCCATTTTGATATATATTGATAAATATATTGAGGTTTGAATAAAAAAGTAATTAAAAGCCTTCGATATATTAATAATGATAATATCTTGCAAAGATAAAATAAATAAATTTAATAAATGGCAGATTGATAAAATATTTTACTAAAAAGCAAAAAAATTAACATTTATGGTTTTCAAATTAAAAAATGTCGATGTTTTTGTGGTAAATCTTTGAAATAAATGGTTTGGAATTAAGATTTGGAAATTTATGAACGTAAAAAGTTAATTAAAGTAGCGTTGAAAAGATCTTTAATTTTTAAATTATGAGGGAATATATGAGTAATTAATAAAACTTTTCAGCTTCTGTGAGTGAATCTATTTTTCCTACATCAATTAATTGCAAATTTTGAGGAATGAATGCCGTTATTCTTTCTATTTTGCAAACCGACAGATAGAAATCGATAATGGAGAATTTTTCGGGGAAATCTTGCATATAGTCAAAGATGGAAGGATGCAGGCTCTGGATTCCCGAGAATGCGAGTTTCTTATAACGGTCACTGTTGAAATCGGGAAAAGGTGATTTTATTTCTCCCGATTTTTCATTAATCCATCCGGTTAAATGATGGTTCTTGTCGAAAAGAAGATACCGTGCTGTTTCGCGTTCACTGACCACAAGTGTGGCGGTGGTATCGCCGGAAGAGTGAAAACGGTAGAAGCTTTGTAAATCGATATCCGAAAGAATATCCACGTTGTGAATTAAAAACGGCTTCTCATCGTCGAAAAACCAGGAGGCTTTTTTAATGCCGCCTCCGGTATCTAGAAGTTGCTGGCTTTCGTCGGAAAATTCGATACGGATCCCGAAATTATCGTTTGCCCGCACGTAATCGATAATTTGCTCCGCAAAATGGTGCACGTTGATGATGATTTCATCAAAGCCGGCTGCTTTCAACTTCTGTATCGTATGCCACAGCAGCGGTTTTCCCGCCACGGGAACCAACGCTTTGGGCATGGTGTCCGTCAGGGGCTTAAGCCTCGTGCCGAGTCCGGCAGCAAAAATCATTGCTTTCATTTCATTCCTCCCAACAATTTTCCAATCGCTCCCATTACAGATACAACGGTGTCGCGGTCGGGGACAGGAATTTTGAGCGATGTCCTGCCGGTTTCGTTATCTGTTTCCATGAGCGAATCTACTAATTTTTCGGTGGCTTCGGGTGAAGATAACGTTCGGGCAAAAGCTCCGAAAAGATGGATGCTTTGCGAAACGAGCTGTTCGGGAGAAATTTCAGGCGATGCTGTTGGCGAAACGGACGTTTTGGGGCTTTCGTCCTGTATTTCCGGTTCAACGTCGGGAATCATTGTTTCGCTTAGCGGTATTTCGTTCTTTTCTTCAGCGACGTTGAATTTCTCCATTTCGTTGACGCTTACGGTTGAAGTGGCCGTTTCGACAGTTTCGTCTCCAATGGCGGCAAACTCCTGAACGGTTTGCATCAGTTTGTCGAATTTGCTGTCTTCGAGGAAAATGGAATCGGAACCTCCGTCTAAAATACCCTCAAACATCGACGACTTGAAATTCAGTTTCGTGAGCATCTGTTCCTCTATGCTGTCGGCCGATACGAAGTTGATTACCTGTACGTTGTTTTTCTGTCCCATTCGGTGGATGCGCGCGATGCGCTGTTCGAGTACAGCAGGATTCCACGGTAAATCCAGGTTTATAATCAGCGACGCTATTTGCAGGTTCAGCCCCGTGCTTCCGGCGTCGGTTGAGATGAAAACGCGGCTGTCGGGATTCTCCGTGAAATTGTCCATCAGCGTTTTTCGCTTTTCAGACGGTACGCCGCCGTGCAGGTATTCGTACTGTATTCCTTTTTCGTCCAGCTCGGCAGCCACCAGACGCGTCATGCGCTCCCACTGACTGAAAATGACAACTTTTTCATCGGTTTCTTCGAAGAACTCGTCGAGTACGTTCATCAATTCATCTATTTTCGTATCGAACCGCGTTTTCTGATCTAAAATGTAGGTGCTGTCGCACACCATCCGCATTTGGCTCAGTAGTAAAAGAAGGCGTTTGCGGTCGCTTTCGCTCAGGAAACGCATTTTTTGCCATTTGTAAATCAACTGTGCCACGTTCAATTTAAACTCTTCGTGCATACCGCGCTGTTCTTCGGTCATGGGCACGAAAAGGATTTTGTCTAAGCGTGAGGGAAGTTGTATGTTTACATCGCGCTTGCGGCGGCGAATGAGGATGTTGCGGATTGAATCGCCTACTTCGTTCAGGTTTTGGTATCCGATGGTTTTGCCTGTTTCGGAACGCACCAGGCATTTGTCTATTAATTTGTAATACGGCCCCAGGCAATAGGGATTTACAAACTGGGCGATGGAGTAGAGTTCTTCGATTTTGTTTTCGAGCGGCGTGCCCGAAAGGACTATTGTGTATTGCGAGCGTATGTGACGTGCGGCTTTCGCAATTTGCGTGTTCCAGTTTTTGAGGCGTTGTGCTTCGTCCATAATAAGCAGGTCGGCGTACAACGATTTCAGGATTTTAATGTCGTTGTTCGCGCTTTGGTACGATACTATTTTGTAAAACACATCGCGGTTGTATTGTTCGCGCCGTTTCAGGTGATTCCCTTCGATAACGAGCGCCGTATCGCCCGTGAATTTTTCGATTTCTTTTTTCCACTGGTATTTAAGCGATGTAGGGCAGAGAATAAGCACGGATGAGATGTTGAATTCTTTGCGCATCAACTCGGCGGCACCGATGGCTTGTATGGTTTTACCCAATCCCATTTCATCTGCAATAATACTTCGGCCTTTGCGCGCGGCATACAGGATACCTTCTTCCTGATAGGGATAAAGGCGTGTGCGGAGTAAACCGGACAGTTTGCCTTCGGCATATTTGTTGTTCAGCAGCCGGATGCGGCGGAGGGTTTCGCGTTTTTCGATAATAAATTCCAGCGCGTCGTTGTAGCAGCGGAATGTGTCGTCTATTTGTTGGGCTTGCTGCAAAAAATCGGAGAACTGTTCGTATTTGTCTTCTTTTAAAACACCTTGGGCAGAAAAGTATGGTGCTGCCAATCGGGTAAAGGCTTCTTTGTTGTCTGACCCGATGCGGATGCGCACGTCGCGTTCGCCTTTGTATGATAAATACACCGAGGTATATGGCGGCACAAGTTCGTTGGGTACGCGTTTCCGTTTATTTTCGAGATGCAGTTGCACGGCTTCAATGTGTTTACAGGTGCCGAGTTGGTTGGTTTTGAAATCGGGACACGAGCAATAATTCCACGCGCTGCCGATACCCCTGAACGCCACTTTATAGAGATAATCCGTTTGCGGGTTTCTCACGTTGAAGTCGCCGAGTGCCTGTTTTCTGTTGACGGGTACGATGTCTAACAGCTCCCTTTGCGCGGCTTGCTTTCGGAGAAGAACCTGCCACTCTTCGAGACTCATTTTCTCGGGACGAAGTAGTTGCGATACTTTGGGAACCGATTTCTTTATGTTTTTTTTACGCGTAGTTTTTGTTTTTGAAGTGGTTGTTTTTTTTGCCATAATTTATTATGTGTTTGATAGTTTGTGAGTTGTTTTGAATCTGTTGGGTTTTTTATCTGCTTTTAAACTCCTGTTCCAGGTTCTGCTCCCGGTGAACGAGAGACACTTTGATTCCGAATTTTTTTGAGATATGTTCCGCCATTCTCTGTGCGGCGTAAACCGACCGGTGTTGTCCGCCTGTGCAGCCGAACGAGACCATGAGGCTAGTGAAGTTCCTTTCCATATATCGTTTCACGTGGCTGTCGACCAGCGGGTAAATGTTGTCTAAAAACAGTTCCATTTCGCCATCCTCCTCCAGAAACTTAATGACCTCTTCGTCCAGTCCCGTGAAATGGCTGAACCGTTCGTACTTCCCGGGATTGTTTATCGCACGGCAATCGAACACATACCCGCCGCCGTTTCCCGATACATCGTTGGGGATTCCTTTTTTGTATGCGAAGCTGAATACCCGTACCTCGAGTTCGCGTTTTTGAGTGTCGGCAAACTGTTTCAGGCCGACCATCTCGTTCAGCATTCCGG
>DCEG01000101.1 GCA_002316835.1 Bacteroidales bacterium UBA1035
TGAAATCCTCGTAAATTGGTGTAATAAACTTGTAAATCAGCTAATAGTTGCTGTAAGCCTTTTGTGACGTTTTGTAGATTTTTTAATCCTGTAAATTCAGTTGTTTTCATAATGTTTATTGTTTTTAATTATTTGATCATCTTTTGTTTATTGGTTTGCCGCTAATATGCAGTGTAATTGAGTTTATTTGATAACCCTCAATAGCATTTTTTTCGAAGTATGCCTTTAGGATTTCGTCCAGCTCCTCGTTTACATAATCTTGAATTATATTACCTTCCTCACTGTGTAGATGGTGATGATGTTTTAAAATACCATCATATCGCATTACTTCACCTTCAGTCAGGATTTTATTTATTACTCCGTGTTTAACGAAAGTGTCGAGTGTTTTATAAACAGTTCCAATTGCTATACTGGGATTTTTTTTGTGAATAAAATCGATAATCTGTTCTGTTGTGGGATGGTTTCGCAATGTGTGAATTGCTTCAAGCACACCTATTCGCTGTGGGGTTACCTTGAGATCTTTTTCTTTTAATAATTCCTGAATGTCTTTAATATCTATATGCATATGATTCCTAATAAAGAATAATTCTTACTTAAAACAAATTCCTAACAAAATTGTTCACGTAAAATTGATATTTATTGAAGAAAAATAGATATTGCTTATAACTTTTTCCTTTTCAATACGATCCAGACAATCATTGGAGCGCCAAAAACAGCCGTTACGGCGTTAATTGGTAATGTGCGGTTCGAGATGGGAATTTGGGATATTATATCGCAGGAGATCAGTAGTATGCCACCGAGTAACAGAGTGGCAGGAATAGTGGTTTTGTGATTAACGGTATTAAAAAAGCTTCGGGCAAAATGAGGAATTACTATTCCTACAAAAGCAATTGGACCTGTAAATGCAGTGATAGCTCCTGTGATTATTGCGGTAATAATAATGATGATAACTCTTAATCTTTTAACGTTGAGCCCAATGCTGGTTGCATATTTTTCTCCCAACAATAAACTGTTCAGTGCTTTTTGAAGAAAAAATACTAAAATAACACCTGCTGTGATTAGTGTTACCAGCAGTGGCATCTTATCCCAGGTTACTGCTCCAAGACTTCCAAAAGTCCAGGTTACAAAAATCTTTAGTGAATCAGGATCGGCGAAACTTTGTAAAATAGTTATCGCTGCGCTTGCCACATATCCGAAAATCATTCCCAGTACCAGTATCGTAACGGAATCATTGATTCTTGTTGAAACCGCGAGTATCAGTAATAGAACCAATGTGGCACCCGATATAGCGATTATAATTTGCGCCATGCTTCCAAGTGATGCGATAAAAGGATAAATCGAGGTACCGCTTAACAGCGTAAGGAAAGCAACTCCCAATCCGGCACCGGCGCTTACACCCAGTACATCCGGTCCGGCAAGGGCATTTCGGAAAAGTGTTTGCATTAACAAGCCCGCAATCGATAACGCAGAACCTGCCAAAAGTGCAGTGATTGCTTTGGGGAGACGGTAATTGAAAATTATTTCATCGATAATTTCGTTTCCCGATGTTCCAAAAAGTGCATTTATTCCTTCGGAAAATGAAATTTTTGCATTTCCCGTAAATAAGTCTGCCATAAAAACGATGATCAGCAGAACAATAAGAATTGTAAAAATATGTTTTTTATTTTTCAATTTTTTTGATTTGTAACTATCCGGACTATGATCGGTCTGACGGATAACATTTACCAAACGGATTTTAAAATATCAGATACTTTACTCTAGTGGTTTAATATATGTAAATTCCGCTTCAGGCAGAAGTTCAGGATGAGCAGCTTTAATTAAATCTGAAAGGACAAGATCCGGATGGGCGATAGCACTTTCAAAATAATCATTTCCGCCCGATGGCGTTGTTCTTTGTCTGTTACTAAATACCTGACGATCCTTTACAGATTTCAGCAACAAATACTTTTTGTCCTTTTGGGTGAGTTCATCGTAAGAATCTGCTTCGCAGCCGAACCAAAAATTGGCATCGCTGAATTGAGCGAGTACCGATTCAATATCCAGGCCTATACTTCCACTTTCATTGTTATCCTTGTAAAAGTAGTCCAATCCTGCATCAGAAAACAAAATTGCATTAAAGCTTTTTCCCCCGGGTACATACCATGTGTCCTGAAAATTATCTCCCATAAGAACGGTTGGCTTATCCTTAATATTCTTTACAATAGCAGTTTGAACTTGATATCTCGATTCTATTTCGCTGAAAATACTATCTGCAAAAGATTCCTTATCGAAAAAAGCAGCAATTAGTTTAATCCATTCAGCCCGGGCAAGTGGTGTGTTTTCCATCCACTCCAACGTATAAATTATCGGTAGTCCGGCGTTTAATAATCTTTCATTATACGAGTCCTGCTGAGCATAAGCTGATGTAATGATCGCCTCGGGTTTAAGTAATAAAGCTTTTTCAACATTTGGTTTGAACGGATCGCCTAAATCCTGGATCTGATTTTTTCCAAGTTTTTGTAAAATAATTGGATTGTAAATCCGTGGAGCATCAGTAACGCCTATGACTTTATCCAGTTCATCAAGTTGTTGCAGAAATTCAAAATAAGAAAACGTATTTACCACAACCGAATTTATTGGAATTTTTAACTTAAAACCATCATCGGGTATGTTTTTGGAATCATCTTTAAAAAGATAGTAAACTGCATACGGCTTTTGGTCACCTTTTCCCCACGGATTGTGAATGGTAATTTGTGTGTAATCTTCAAAATGATTTATCTTAAATCCTTTTGCGTAATGTATATTGGTTTCGGTAGAATTGCTTTGTTTGTTATTTGTTTGTTGGCTGTTTTTCTGTTTGCATCCTAAAAATAAAAAAAGAATCAATAATAAAGTTACCTGGAAAACAGCGTTTTTGTGTCTCAAAATCATTTCTTTTTATTTTTCTTATATCCGGGTATATTGAATTTCCTCGATTTCATCCGTGTGGCAACACGTGGTTGTGCTGTTGATCCCGGAATATATTCGTGGCGGTACATATTGAAAAAAAGCACAAATAATGACAACAACAGAGGTCCAAAGATAACGCCCCAGAACCCGAACATAGGAATACCGATCAATACTCCGAAAATAGTGATCAGCGGGTGAATATCGGCAAGCCATTTCTGCAGAAGAAATCTTGCTACGTTGTCCACTCCGCCGATAATAATGAACCCATACAATGACAACCCTATTCCGCCACCGATGTTGCCTTCCAGAAAAATTGAAAGGGCAATAGGAACCCAAATAACAGTTGTTCCCAAAATCGGAATAATGGATGCTGCGCCGGTAAGTATTGCATAAAGCAGCGCATTGTCCACGCCAAAGAATATATATCCCATATACGCGAAAACACCTTGGATAATGGCTAATAAAGGTATTCCTATTGCATTTGCCTGAATGATCATCTTGGTTTCTTCACTTAGAATTTGCTTGTTCTCTTCTTTAAACGGAAGAATTTCTTTAACCATTCTCTCAAATCCTTCATAATTATAAAGCAAATAGAAAAGGATGAAAAGGGCAAAAAGAGAATTAATAACCAATGAGTAAATACTTGCACCAAGAGACTGTAATATATTTCCTCCTAACTTGGGTAAACTGGATAGATTATCGGGAGTGAATATTTGAAAATCAAGTTTTTCTTCAATCATTTCAACAAAATTATTGAAGCTGTCAATTATGGCTTTTGGATCAATTGAAATTCCCGATACTGTATCAATAACTAAAAAAGCAATCCCTGTAAGTGGACCTAAAAATAGCAATAACGCTTCTATGGTCAAAAGTGTGGCAGCAAATCCCTTTTTTAGTTTCTTTTTCTCCACCAAATAGGTCATCTGTCCTTTCAAGAGAACATAAAGTGTTGCGGCACCTAAAAAACCACTTAAATAAAGGCGTAATTCCTTAAAAAGGATCAGTCCAAGAAGTATCAGGAAACCGATAAGTATGTATTTGTATTCTTTCTTTTTATAAGGGAGATTATTTTCAATCATATAATCCGATAAATATAAGATTAAAATTTAAAGAACAAAATCTTCAGGTTCTGCAAATCCACCTTCAATAAGTGCATTTTTGGCTGTTTCGTAATCTGAAGCTTTTACCTGCATTTCGATATCTCCAATGCTGTAAGCAAGACGACTGGCGGTCAAGTTTTTCATAAATACTTCTATACCCCTCATCTCCATAAATGTTTGAATAATGGAAACATCAGCAGGAAATTGAAATGTTTTAACGGTAATAAAATCTTCTTCCATAAAGCGGTTATTTATAATTAATGGACTTCAAAAATAAGCTATTTTTTGATGATAAAGACCAAAAACTCCATTTTTTGATGTAATTTTGATTTTATTAAAATTTTATACGTTATGAACACAAAAATTGCATTAATTACCGGTGCTACATCGGGAATTGGAGAAGCCACAACCCTAAAATTAGCTGAAAATGGTTTCGACGTTATTATAACCGGACGTAGAAACGACAGATTGACAGCCTTAAAAGAAAAACTTGAAAAAAATGGAATCCGCGTTTTAAGCCTTTGTTTCGATGTTCGGGTCGAATCGGAAGTAAAATCAGCCATCAAAAGTTTACCGGATGATTGGAAGAATGTTGACGTTCTTGTTAATAATGCCGGATTGGCCGCAGGGCTGAGTACTCTTCAAGAAGGGGATACCGACGACTGGGACAGAATGATCGATACTAACTTTAAAGGTCTACTTTATGTCTCGAGATATGTTTCACCGCTTATGATAAAACGAGAAAAAGGCCACATTATCAACATCGGCTCTATTGCCGGAAAGGAAGTATATCCTAACGGAAACGTTTATTGTGCCACCAAACATGCGGTAGATGCACTCACGAAAGGTATGCGCATAGATATGCTAAAATATAACATAAAGGTTACACAAGTGTGTCCCGGGGCGGTTGAAACGGAGTTTTCCATCGTTCGTTTTCACGGAGATGAAGATCGTGCTGCCAAAGTGTATGAAGGATTTGATAACCTTATAGCAGATGATATTGCAGACTGTATCCTTTTTGCCGTTTCGCGTCCGCCTCACGTGAATATCAACGATATGATCGTCATGCCGACTGCTCAGGCAACAGGAACATTGTTTAATAAGAAGCTGTAGGAATTTAGTTATCGGAAAGATTAAAAATAATTTTATCTCCTTCGGTAATATTTTTCTGAACACAATATCCGGCGTTTACCTCTACCACGTATAATGCCGGTTTTGTTGATGCATAATTCCATTCCCGCATGGGTGTGGTGTTGGCGTGAATGGTGATAATTTCATTATTGGCATTTACAAAAAGCATGTCCAGCGGAATATACGTGTTTTTCATCCAGAAACCTTGAATTTCTTCTACATCGAAAATAAATAACATGCCTACGTCAGCAGGTATTGATTTCCTGTACATTAAACCGCGAGCGCGTCGTTGGTTGTTGTCGGCAATTTCAATATCAATAATCGAAATTGTATCGTTGTTTTCAGCCGATAAAAAAGCCAAACTGCCTTGTTTGTTGAAAGCAACTTCAAAAGCGCCTTCTTCAGTCAAAGGCATCTTTTCTTTTTTAGTCAGAAAAAGTGCAATAGCAGCAATGGCTACTGTCACGACTGCAATCCAAATAAAAATCGATTTCTTTGATTTCATAAGAATGATTATTTCAATGCTCAAAAATACATAAAATTATGTGATAAAATGGATTGACAGATGAAATATATAATGTGCTATTAAGATACACAGTAGCATAAGGAAACTTGTTTTGACGTTGATAAAACACGATTTGATGATGTCGTCGTGTGTGAGTTCGCGGTCATTTTCGCCGATATACGGTTTTTTTACCAATTTTTCCTGATATACGTTTGGTCCGCCAAAACGGCAATTAATAATTCCCGCCAATGCCGACTCGGGATAGCCTGAATTGGGGCTGGCGTGTTGTCGGGCATATTTTCTAATAAAGTGAAAACCCCTGGCCGAAGGAGGAAGCAATACCATGAGCAACGCGGTAATGCGAGCGGGGAAGTGATTAGCTGCGTCGTCGAGGATGCGGGCTGCAAACCATCCAAAATCTCTGTAACAATCATTTTTGTAGCCAATCATCGAATCCATTGTATTTATCATTTTGTAAGCCATCATCAATGGGATACCCCCAAAGGCGTAGAAAAACATGGGTGCAATGACGCCGTCGCCCAAATTTTCCGACAGTGTTTCTAATGTGGCTGTCCGGATTTGATGAAACGTGAGTCGTGAAGTATCCCGTCCCACAATCCAACTTAGTTGTTTGCGTGATGCAAGCAAATCGTTTTTTTGTACTTCACGTTCTACTTTCAAAGCTTCGGTAATAAGGCTTCTGTTGCTTATTGCATAGAAGAAAAACAATGTATTAACAATGTTTTTAGCAACGAGAAAGTCTTTTAGCAAGATTTGTATTATATATAATACGCCCCATATAAGAAAAACCAACATCAGAGCTACAAAAATGCCCTTTTCCTTTCGGTATTTTCCCCGATTGAATTGTCGGTCACAGAAAGCAATTGTTTTTCCAAAAAAACGAATGGGGTGGGGCAGCCAACTCGGATCGCCCAACGCAGCATCAAGCACCAATCCGCCAATAAGAGGGATCAGGAAATCACGGTATGTAGCAATGAATTCCGACATAAAATATTAATGCTTAAGATAGGATTCTATGGCTTTGATTAACTGTTCGTTTTTTTCTTTTTCCTGTACCGAAAGCCGGAAGTATGCCGGTGAGAGTCCTCGAAAATTGGATGCATCGCGAATAAGAATACCGTATTTTTCGATAAGATATGATTTTAGTTCGGCACCCGTTCCTTTCTTCAATCGTGCAAGAAAATAGTTGCACGAAGAACTCATAACTTCCACTTGAGAAATTTTGGCCAGTTGATGCTGAAATTCAGCAGATTCTACACAAAGCATCTCGGTATCAGGTAATAAATCGGAATAGTTCTTCATAACAAAACTGCCTGCTTCCAATGCCATAGCATTTACGGTCCACGGTGCACGTAATGGCTGTAAACGTTCAATAACAGACTCGTGTGCAATTATATATCCTAATCTTAACCCGGGAATAGCAAATGTTTTCGTTAGTGAGTGCACAGAAATAAAGTTTGGATATTTTTGGTGTAGAGGTATAATCAGCGGACATTGCTGGCATAATTCGCCGTAGGCGTTATCAATGATGAAAAATTGTTGCGGATGTTCCTTAAAAAGAGTTTCGATGGTATCAAAAGGGATGATTGTACCATCGGGATTGTTAGGGACGGCAAACCAAACGGTATCGCTGTTGAAATGAGTGTTAGATTGCATTTCTTCTATTGGGAGAAACGATAATTCATGTCTGTAAAGAGAGCAGGCATCTTCATATTCGGCAAAAGCCGGGAATGTAATTGTGCTCCTCTTGTTTGCAAACAGTTGTGCCAGCAAATAAAATGCTTCTGCCGAACCGTTGGTTACTAAAACATTTTTTTCGGAAAGATGATGATGTAAGGCAATCCGGCTTCTAAGCTTACGTGCATTAGGATCAGGATAGTTGCTGATAAGGTGCAGGTGATTCGCCAGATAATCGGCAATACGTTTCGAGGCGTTTCGGTAGGGAATGTTGGTGCTGAAATCGGCAATTATTTCACCGTTGTGGTCATATAAGTCGTTACCGTGACCTGTAAGCATAATTGAAATTTTCGATTTTGAATAATACGAATGAATAATACGAGTAAAAATTCTAATAGTCTATTGTCTTCTGTCTTGACTCTTTTGTCTTCTCAAACATTTATAAATATATTCCATATCCACATTTTCCCGAATAATGTTTGCCAGTTGATTGTATCCTTCTTCCTTAAGGGTTTTGTAATCGGTAACAGCTACATGATCGGCGTTTATTTCGCTCAGCACAAGGTTAATTACCTCCGCATTATCAAAAATGCCGTGAATATATGTTCCCCACGTACGTGCGTTGAGATAGTATCCATCTTCTTCGCCGTTATTCATGCGGCAAAGTGGTTGGCTGGTGGGCGTATCTCCGGCATGAATTTCATAACCATCGCCATGAGCATTGGTTTCTATGAATGAAAACGAACATTGACGGGTTTTCTTTCCGACTGACAACGTAGTTATTACGGGAAGAATACCTAAGCCGGGGAGTGAAGAAATATTGCCTTCTACGCCCTCGGGATCCCGTACCTCGTTGCCCATGATTTGGTAACCGCCGCAAATGCCATATACGGGTTTGCCCGCTTTGTGATGTGCAATAATAACCGTGTCGAGATGTTTCTCGCGTAGGGTTTTCAAATCGGATAACGTGTTTTTTGTACCGGGGATAATGATAATATCTGATTGCAAGAGGTTTGCAGCGTTATCAGAGTAATAAAGGTTTACACCTGAAGTTTGCTCCAGCATATTAAAATCGGTGAAGTTCGACAAGTGTTTAAGCAATACCACCCCGATATTGATTTTCCCTTGTTTGAAGTCCGATTTTTTTTGTTCGATAACTACGCCATCTTCTTGCTCAATAAATAATCCCTTACAATACGGGATGATGCCTACAACCGGTTTTCCGGTGATGTTTTCCAATATCTCCTTGCCTTTTTCAAACAGTTTAATGTCACCACGGAATTTATTGATGATAATGCCTTTGATGGCTTCCCGCTCAACTTGTGGCAACAGCTTTAAGGTGCCGTACACGCTCGCGAAAACACCGCCTTTATCGATATCGGCAACCAGAAATGTAGCGGCCTGAGCACGCAATGCAACACGCATATTCACGATATCTTTATCCCACAGGTTTATTTCTGTAATGCTGCCTGCTCCTTCAATAACAATGGGATTGTATTGCTCCGAAAGACGGTCGAATGACTTCATTATCTCTTCGAACAGAGCATTCCGATCGGTCTCATTGAAGTATTCCGTGGCGGTTTTGTTACCCGATGGTTTTCCGTTAAACACAATTTGCGAAGTGAGGTAATTGGTGGGCTTAAGCAGTACGGGATTCATTTCAACCAGGCAATCAATGCCGCATGCTTCTGCCTGAACCGCTTGAGCACGCCCGATTTCGAGATTGTTCTTTGTCGCGTAGCTATTGAGCGACATATTTTGTGCTTTGAAAGGTGCAGGCTTATAACCGTCTTGCTTGAAAATACGGCAAAACCCGGTGTTAATAACCGATTTTCCGACATCTGAACCCGTGCCTACGAACATGATAGGACAAAGTGGGTGCGTGATTTCTTTATTCATTTTTCTATCATTACTACTTGTCCATATACGACATGTGTATCAAAAGCTTTCTCTACGGAATAATTTTCTAACAAGATGAGGAATGCTCTTATTATTCCGGCATGAGTAACAATCAATATATTTTCATCGCTTTGCGACAAATGCTCAATAAAAACTCTAACACGGTGAAGCATCATCGCGAACGACTCGCCTTTCGGACACAATGTATTCACATAGTCATTAAACCATTCCTTGCCTTTGTCTGAGGCGTAAATCTCGTTCCATGTTTTGCGTTCCCACTCGCCGAAATTGTATTCTTTGATTCGGGCATCCACAATAATTTCATCCGATAACTCCCGGGCCAATATTGCACATCTTTTCAGCGGACTGCTGTATGTTTTATCGAATGTAATACCGTGTAATCGGTGTCTTACATCGGCAAGCTCCTGTGGAAACGTATCGGCAAGTTCCACATCCGTTTGACCGTAACAAATGCCTTTCGGCATATCTACACTTGTATGTCGTACCAAGTAAAGTCGCATTTTAAATGTAAGTTATTACACCAATGTATGTTGCATAGAATGTAATTTCACATAGCTGCTGCAATGTACCTAAGATGTCGCCTGTAAATCCGCCAATTTTTTTTTCGACATAGCGTTTTACGGCAGAAAAGATAATCAAATAAATAATAACTGCACATATGGCAATAAGCCATGATATAAGAAATAAAGGAAGAATACCTAATATCAAAGCTGTGACAAATGTTGTGCGGGATAATGGATTCCGGGAGTGCGATGATTTGCTTTTCTCCGTTCGGGCATATCTGGAAAACTTTACCAGAAGTACTGCCATAAACCTGCTTGACGCATGTGCTGCAATCAACACCACAGGAAGTTGATCGATTTCAATCGAGAAAAGAAGTGAGAACTTTCCAAGAAAAAGAAAAATGAGCGCTATTACACCGTAAGCTCCAACGTGACTATCTTTCATTATTTCCAAAATGCGTTCTTTGGTGTAGCCGCCGCCAAAACCGTCGAAAAAGTCGGAAACTCCGTCTTCGTGTAATGCTCCGGTGACTGCTACCATCGAAATAATGGCCGCAACTACTGCGACCGATTTTGGAAAAACAAGCATTGACAGCATAAAAGCAATAGCGCCAACGGTGCCTACAATAATTCCGACCAAAGGGAAATATCGCAACGACTGAGTGAGGTTTTCCTCCGAATAATCAATTTTTCCTGTTGGTATGCGGCTGTAAAATTGCAGCGCATGTAAAAAAAGGTTTAGCTGACGTTTCATAAGTGGCTACTAGCTTTTGAAGATTGGTTGTCAACCAATCTTCAAGGTTCATCTATCTGTTTTTTTCTACATCAAAAACTTCAGCTTCATCAAAACTTGCCATTTCGTTCAGAAAAATCAATGCCGATTGCAAGATAGGATAAGCCAGTGCCACGCCCGTTCCTTCACCCAAACGCAAGTCGAGATTCAACACGGGGTCGCCTTTCAGGTAGTCAACCATAGCACGATGTCCACGTTCATTGGAGGCGTGGCAAAAAATCACATTGTCAAGTATATCGGGTTGCATTTCGTAAGCCGTGAGGAATCCTGATGTACAAATGAAACCATCAGCTAAAATAAGCATGTTTAATCTCTTAGCTTCGAGTACAGCTCCGGTAATCATTGCAATTTCCAAGCCACCAAATGTAGCCAGTATCTCGAGTGGTGTTTTAGGTGCATGTTTTTCAGCAACTTGTTTAAGTACGTTGTATTTATGCTGTAATCCTGCATCCGTATGTCCTGCACCCCGGCCAATACATTCATCGAGTGGGACGTGGGTAAATTTGTTCAGCAGAAGTGACGCTGGCGATGTATTACCTATACCCATTTCTCCAAAACCGATTACATTACAACCGCGTTCAAATTCCTGGCGCACGCATTCGGCACCTTTTTCCATTGCCTTACGGCAAATCTCTATGCTCATTGCCGGTTCGTGCAACATGTTCTTCGTGCCGTAAGCCAACTTGTGGTTTTCAATATTGCAGCCCTCAGGGAAATCGTAATCTACACCGGCGTCAATAACACGCAGGTGGATATTGTGTTGCCTCGAAAATACATTGATACCCGCACCATTATTTACGAAATTCATAACCATTTGCCACGTAATCTCTTTTGGACAAGGGCTTACACCTTCATCTGCAATACCATGATCTGCAGCAAAAACCAGAATAGCCGGATTTTTAAGCTCGGGTGTGAGGGTATTCTGAATAGTGCCTATTTTTAGGGCGATTTTCTCCAATTTCCCCAATGAGCCCAGGGGTTTGGTGCGTGTGTCGATTTTTCTTTGTAAAGATTCTGTTGTCATTATTATACTTATTTGTGAATATATTATTTCATTAATATGTTTTTGTTGATTTAGGAAGGACAAAGATTTTTAAGCCACAAAGTGACAATTCTCTTTTAATATTTCACTCCCTTATTTTTCCCTTAATGTTATTGGCATTAATGATCGTGCATGGCTGGTCCAAACGTTGGGTGAACCTCCAGTGTCAGTGAAGAATTGTAACTTTCCCAGAGAGAATCGTTTAGTTTTTTATGAACCGTTACGAACAGCAATACCAAGCCGGCTTGTCTGGGAGAAAAGGTGAAAATACCATCTGAGTTGGAGTAAATATTATTTTCTCTTTCGTTCTCAACATCGTATAAGTTACCGTGACGTCTTTTTAGATAATGTTCATCGTCGTAAGCTACAACAATACGCGCATTTTCAATCGGTGCTCCATCGTTTAAAACGCAAAACGAAAGTGTGCCGCCTAAACTCAGACTGTGAGGTGAAGAAAGAGGTATAATTTCCACGCCTGTGTTTAGCGGTCTTGGCGTGTAGTCGGGGTTGCCTTTTAGTACGTAAGTGTCAGCACTGTTATAGTAACTTAATTCAATTTTATGACCCGTAAACCTCAATGTATCCTCTGAAAAATAAAGTTTTCCACCGGGTGTTTCTACGCCCCGGTAGCGTGGTCCTTTTCTTATGCCGGTGTTGATACGATAAGTACCATCTTCAACAATATCAGGTTCCAGATAAACCGCACCTTTGGTCTTTGCAATGGGGGTGAGTTCGGTTTGACTACCATTGGGATTGATCATCCAAAAGTGGGGCGATGTCATGGCAAAGTCTGCCTGAAACGGATATTCGGTAAAAGACGATTCAATAACCAGCCTGTTATGAAGTATCAAAAACTGATTGGGTTTTAAGAAAGGCACGTGTGCGTTTGACGAAATGGCAATAACTGATAGTGTCAGAGTACAGAAAAATATTTTAAGTTTTGTATTCATCATTTGTTAAGTAATGTTTTATCCTTTGATCTTTATAGGTATTCCGGATACGGTTAAATAAACTTCGTCGGCTGTTTTGGCGATGTGCTGGTTCATCCAACCCTGCAGGTCTGTGAAATGACGTGACATTTCGTCGGGAGCGTGAAGGCTCATCCCTATCTCGTTGCTCACGACAATAAGCGTGAAATCTTGTTCAATGAATTTGTTCCATTCTTGTTTTGCCTCGTCTAAAGAAGGGTTTAACTTGTACTTATTATCGAAAAAGATATTTGTCAACCAGAGTGTTATACAATCTATTAGTACTGTTTTACCTGTCAGGTTGTGACGGCTTAGGAACTTCTCTTCTTCGAGTGTAGTCCAAATTTCACTGCGGTCGGCCTGATGTCGGCGTATTCGTTCTTTAAAATCCTCATCCCAATACCGTGCTGTAGCTAAATACAAAGGATCAGTCGAAAAATCTTCGGCCAATCTTTGTGCGAACGAGCTTTTGCCCGAACGTTGTCCGCCTGTTATGAAAATTATTTTTCGCATTCTTCCTTTTTTTTCTTGTTAGAGCAAACGTCTTTTTTGTATATCCATTCAACGGTGTCGCCCGGCTTCAAAAAATAACGAAAAGCGAGCGTGTCTGTGCTTTCGTCGTTCACGGTGTAATACCATGCCCTTTTGCCGATAACAGTACTGACGCCGTTAATGGTGCGAATGAAAATATAATCTTTTACAGGATGCGTTGTCACGCTTGCGCAACTTTGTACGGCAATCAGAGCGGTCATGCCTTCCTGCCATTTTACTTGAAACGTTTCGGCAGGTTTTTTGTCGGCGTAATTTACTTTAATGGTAATGATGTCTTTAGCATGTAAAGTAAAGGTACATAGGCAGATAATTAGCAAAGAAATGATTTTTTGATTCATTGTGTTTTTGTTTAAAATGAATAAGATGCATGTCCTGAGATATTGCGTCCGGGCATATTGTAACCATCTTTTTCGGTGTAATTTTCATCGAACAGGTTAGAAATAGAAATACCGATACGGGCTTTTGGCGTGACGCTATAGAAGACTGAGTAATCGAAAATCAGATGGTCTGAAAAGAGCAGTATTTTGTCGGTTGATTCATAACCGCCCTGTGTATAATAATTGTCGGACTTAATCAGAGGACGAGCTCTCGAAAAACCATCCCTTTCTAGGTGACTACCCTTGTAACGTGCATGTAGTCGGCTTGTAAATCCTTTTCGATTGTCATAGGCAATACCGAAATTTCCGTTGGCTTTGTTCACAAACAACAGGTCTTTTACTTTTTCGGTTTTATATTCGGTGAATGTGTTATTGAGCATATAGGTGAGGCCGGCATATAATTCCAGTTTTTCATTCCATCCGGCAAGTTGTCCGATGTTTAACGAACCGATAAATTCCAACCCGCTCATTGAAGCCGATCTTGCGTTTTCGTAATGTGTGGAATCAGCTTCATTTCCCACACCATCTGTTCGTCTTGTAACAATTTTATTTTTGTGTGTAGTGTTAAAAAAGGTGAGGTCGGTATAAAACGCACCTCGAGAATAACCTATTCCGCTTTCGTATGTGATGGATGTTTCGGGTTTTAAGTCTGCATTACCTACATAAGCCATTCTAAACGGCCAGCTGCCCACCATTGTGTTCACTTCGTAAAAGCCCGATGTGGCAAAAGCATCAGGAATACTAAAAGCTTTTCCCACGCTTGCGTGAATATTAAAACCACGCGGCAGGTTGTATTTCAATCCGAATGATGGAACGAGATAAAAATAGTTGTCGGAGGAGTTTTTGTTGCTTAGGCTGTCGTGTTTGAAAATTTCATATTTAATCTGATTTGCCCTTAAACCACCGTTGAGTGACAAATCGCCCAACTCATAATTTATCTGGGCAAAGGCCGAAAGACGTTGATTCTTATTGTTAGGTTTGTATGGGCTGGCTTCACTTCCTTTCTGAAATTGTCGGGTAGATTGGTAATCCAATACATCGTAATCAATCCCTGCAAGCAGGGTAATGTCATCAAACGTGTGCGTGTTATTTGTTCTTACACCATATTCGCTTACGTTGTCTTTAAAGGAAATGAAGTTTGTTTTGCTGTTGGCGGCTGTTTCGTAATTCGAATTTCTTTCGTTTGAATAGTATGGGGCAATTGCCAATTTGTTGCTGGTTGTTGTGTGAGTTATTTCACTGAACAGATTTAGCCGTTCGATCTCCTTTTTCGATGCAAGTTGCGTGAAATAGTTTCCGGGCGTTTTTACATCCGAAGCCATATTATAGAACGATGAAACTGATACGTTCCACCGGTTACTGATGGAATAATTGAACTTTCCAAACAGTTGAGACATTTGGAATGTAGTGTTTGGATATACATCGCCATATGAATTCTCACTCAAAATAAGCCTTTCCATTTCAGATGTTTTCAGCAGGTTGTTATTGCCGATACGATAATCTTTCTGCTGCATCTGGTTTGAGAATCCGATTACCACACCCACTTTTTTCGATAGCATTCCTGCAGCATTGGCATCAAAAGATGTTGTGCCGAAACTTCCACCTTTGAGCGAAACTTCTGCTGATTTTTGCATCGTCGCTTTTTTTGTGATGATATTGATTACTCCACCCATTGCATCGGTTCCATAAAGTACTGAATAATGCCCTTTTATCACTTCTATCCGTTCAATGGCCGATGTAGGCAGTGTTGCCAGATTGCTGGTCCCGGAAGGCAGTCCGTCAATCATTACAATGGTGTAACTGCGCGCTTGTGCCGATGGCGAAAAACCACGCATTCCCACTTGTGCTGATGCACCGGGATATTGTATTATATCGAGGTTGGTTGTCCTTTTCAGTAATTCGGCTGTATTTTCGGCAGGGATGGATACGATTTTTTGCTTGTCGATGATTTCCACTTTTTGTGGAATGCTTTTCAGTGGCAGATTCATTCGTGTTGCGGTAACAACGATTTCGTTAAGTTCATAATCCTTAACATCTTCTTGAGCCTTTAACGTACTTGTAAAAGCCATTAGGGTGGTGATACACCACAAAATTTTTTTGTACATAAATAAAAAAAATTTACAGTTAGACAATTAATAGTTTGTTTAACCATAAACTTTCGAGAGGAAAAATAGAATGGTATGTAGGCCATTCTGGGCAGGTTTTCATGAACACCTTTGCTTTTGTCCCCGAAAGCATATGATAGATGAGCTCTCAAGGACAGGTCTTCCGGCTCGTTCCTGCTTTCTGATGCCTTCCCATCCCAATTAGTCGGGGCAGTGGCTTATAATTCAGAAAGCTTTCGCGGAACATACGGCTGCGGGTACAGCTTTGGATTCCTCCGCAAAAGAGCGGAGCTACCAAATTCCATTGTGTCTGAAAGCGGATGCAAAGATAGTACTTTTTTATTCTAAACTCAGTAAAATGCAGACGAATTAAATTTTGGTGAGATGGGAGGTATCGTTAAACAGTTTTACCAGGTAGCTTTCGTTTTGAAAATCAATTATTGACAGTGATGCATTTTCTATATCGTCTAATGTTTCTAAACCGGCAGCGGGTAAGTTCATAAAGATAGAAAAAAGCACCCGGATGGTAAATCCGTGACTTACAACAAGGATTGTTTGCCGGGGATGACGGCGTTTTATATCAGATAGGAAATTGAGCAATCTTTCTGCCATGTCTTCGATAGTTTCGGTTTCTTCCGGTGGGATGAAATCGTGAAGTGATTCCGGAAATACCTGTCCTTGAAACGAACCGAAATAACGTTCACGCAAACGGGAATCTTCTTGTACCACAAGGCCAGGATTAAGTTTGGTAATATAACGAGTAGTATCAGTAGCGCGACGCAAATCGCTGGTATAACAACAATCGATAGAAAAATGCTTCAACCTTACTCCAATTTTTTTTGCTTCTTCCACACCTTTGTCCGATAACGTGCCGTGCGTCTGTCCTTGGCAAATGCGTTGGATGTTTTCAATGGTTTCGCCATGGCGTACGATGAGAAGTTTCATTTTATATTCTTTTGGTTAAATGTTCTCAATCGTCTTTCCGAAACCGGAAAAACCACCGGCTTGCCCGAAACCGGATTAATTTTTACCACAACTACCGTATCGTATACCTTTTCAATTTTTTCGTATGTCAATACTTCTTCGGGAGTTCCCTTGCAAAAAACCCGCCCGTCTTTCATCATCACCAGATAGTCACAATATTCAGCAGCGAGTGTTAGGTCGTGTACAATCATAATAACCGAGAGGCGAAGTTCATCGTTTAGTTTTTGTATTAAATTCATAAACTTCATCTGATGAGTAATATCGAGATGCGATGTCGGCTCGTCGAGTAACAACAAACGAGGTTTTTGACACAATGCCGAGGCTATGCCTGCCATTTGTTGTTCACCTCCGCTAAGCTCGGTCATCAGTTTGTTACGTAAACGAAAAGTGTTTGTTAGGTGCATATAATGATGGGCTACTGCTATATCTTCAGTTTTGTCGAAAAATTGAAATGGTTTGCGATACGGCATACGTCCCATCATTACGTACTCTTCAACGGTGATGCTGGGAGTTTCGATAAATTGCGAAACAATGGATAATTGTTGTGCTTTTTCGCGCAACGAAAAGGAGGAAAGGTCTTTTCCATCGAATATAATAGAACCGCTGTTTAAGGACAAATCACCAGAAATACCTTTAAAAAGTGTGGTTTTTCCCGAACCATTCGGGCCGATAATTCCTGCAAAGGATCCTTCCGGAAGTGAAAAAGAAATATCCTTGATATGAAATCCGTTTCCGTAACCGCACGATATATTATTAATTGCAAGTAATGCACTCATCCTTTTAGAAGTTTAGATTGTTTTTGGGAACGACTCAACAAAATGATGAAAGCAATTCCCCCCACAATTCCGGTTATTACGCCAATTGGTAATTCGTTGGGGGAAATAACGGTACGCGCCAATACATCGCAAACAATAAGAAATGTACCTCCGCTTAAAAATGAAGCAATCAGCATGATACGATAATCGGAGCCTACCCATAATCGAACAATATGGGGAACAACCAATCCCACGAATCCAATAATGCCTGCCACGGCTATGCAAGCACCCGTAAGTAATGATGTAATAACGAAAAGTATACGTATAGAAATATCGGAATTAATTCCTAAATGGCGTGCTTTTTCTTCGCCCAATCTCAGAGCGTTTAACGGCATTACAAAAATATAGGCAATAATTAGGCAAACAATTGATAAGGAAACCATTCCCCGGATCATTGCTGTATTCGACTCGTTTAGCGAGCCCATTATCCAAAACACAATACCGTGAATGTTTTCAACGGCTGTTATCGACATTAAAAACATCATCATCGATGATGATATAAAACTGACCATAACGCCGATAAGCAGCATTCGGTTTACACTCAATGCACCTTTTCGAATACTCAATGTGTAAACAAAAAAAATGGTGACAAATGCGCCGATAAATCCCGCCAACGGCAAAAACAGAATGTTCAACAAATGGAGACCTACCACAATAGCAAACGTAACTCCCAAAGAAGCACCACCCGAAATTCCGAGTGTGTACGGTTCTACCAAGGGGTTCCGATAAATTCCTTGTAATATGGCGCCTGCAAGGCTTAGACTGCCACCAATGGCAAAGCCCAGCAATGTACGTGGAATACGAATATATGTCAAAACACCAAATTCCATGCTCTCTTTGTCGGCAAGCAACCGTGGAATATCGGCAAGCGGTATGCGTATTTCACCAATGCTCAGTGACAGTGTTGCTGCACCCAAAACAGCCGTAATCAGCAAAAGTACGTAAAATATCCAACTGATTTTTTTATTCATTATCCCCAAATTCCAAATCGTAAATAGTTAATACTCTATTCCCGCTCTACTTAATATACCCATATCGTAAGGATGTTTTATTTTTTTGCAAAACGTTACGTAGTCAGCAAGTTGAATGACGTTTTCGGTAGCACCGCGCCCGGTAAGCACAAGTTCTGTATCGGCAGGTTTATTTTTAATGAAATTAATAAGCGAAGCTTCAGTTAGATAAGCATCACGCACCGAAATCAATATTTCGTCCATGATCAGCATGTCGAATCGTGTTGTTTTCAACATCTCTTTCAAGAAGTCGATAGCTTCGCATGTTTCTTGTTTTATTACATTTTCATCAATGCTTTTGTCCAGATGCGGGTGTCCTTTAGCAAGGTTATAAACGGTAGCGCCCAATTTCCGCAAGCTATCTATTTCGGTATATCCGTATTTCTCGGGACGCTTGTGAAACGAGCAATAACACACCTTGAGTCCGCTTCCCAAAACACGAGTGGCAAGCCCTACGGCGGCAGTAGTTTTGCCTTTTCCATCGCCGGTATAAATATGTATAAGTCCTGTTTTTTCCATTTGTTCGAGTTGTCTGATCAAAATATTTTCTATCACCAAGTCTATTTTACCATTTTATCCAATATTTCCATGGTTTGCACAAAAGTATTTGGTGTGGGTTGACATGCAATATCCGATTCAATAATGAATATTTGTCTTTTGCGTGAGGCGGTAAGATTAGTA
>DCEG01000094.1 GCA_002316835.1 Bacteroidales bacterium UBA1035
AACGTGTTATTTACGCAATATTTTTTATAACCTTCGTAAATACAAAATTTATAACATTCGCCAATCACTTTTCTAAGTATTATCGAAATAATATGTAAATATCATATTATCAAATTAATATTGGTGTTTTTTTGTTTTCAACTGTTTCGCATTTACGAAGGTGCTCTGCAAATTCAACTGAGGACATCACTTTCAGCGATGCCCTCAGTACTAAATCAATCCTCTAAAAAATTCGGATATATATAATCCGTTGCCGGGACGAAGGTTTCCTTTATGGTTTGCGGAGAAACCCAGCGAAGCAGATTAAACAGAGAGCCTGCTTTATCGTTCGTTCCCGATGCGCGTCCGCCGCCAAAAGGCTGCTGGTCAACAACGGCGCCGGTAGGTTTGTCGTTGATATAGAAATTACCTGCAGTATGGGTGAGGCGGTTGGTCATTTTCTCGATATTGGCTCTGTCGGCAGAGAAAATAGCTCCCGTAAGCGCATAATCGGTAGTTGTGTCGAGAATATCCAGTGTTTCGTCCAATTTTTTCGGATCGTAAACGTAAATCGTAAGGATGGGGCCGAAAAGTTCCTCCTTCATGGTGATGTAATCGGGTTTTTTGGCAAGAATTACGGTCGGTTCAATAAAATAACCTTTTGATTTGTCATAATTGCCACCCATAATTACTTCAGCATCGGGTGATTTACGTGCATTATCAATTTCTTTCGATAATTTGTTGAACGATTCTTCATCGATAACCGCATTTATGAAATTGGTGAAATCTTCGGGTACACCCATTTTTATCGACTCCAAGTCAGCCTCCATAAATTTCTTCACATCATCCCATAAATTCTTGGGAATATATGCCCGCGAAGCAGCAGAACATTTTTGTCCCTGATATTCGAACGCTCCGCGTGTAAGGGCAGTAGCCACTTGTTTGGCATCGGCGGTGGCATCGGCAAAAACGTAGTCTTTTCCGCCGGTTTCGCCCACGATGCGCGGATACGATTTGTACTTCTCCATGTTTCCGGCAATGGTTTTCCACATTCCGTTAAACACACCTGTTGAACCGGTAAAATGTAATCCGGCAAACTCACGGTGATTGAAAATAACATCTGCAGCTTCTCTTCCGCCCACGTAAACCAGGTTGATAACGCCATCTGGCAATCCGGCTTCTTTCAACACTTTCATAATTAAGTGCGCCGAATAAACTGCCGTTTTCGACGGTTTCCAAACCACGGTATTTCCCATGAGTGCGGGGGCACCGCCAAGGTTGGCTGCAATTGAGGTGAAATTGAACGGTGTAAGTGCGAAAATAAATCCTTCCAGCGGACGCCAAACTGTACGGTTCCAGATTCCTGGAGCAGAGTTGGGCTGCATGGCGTAAAGATCGTACATGTTACGCACATTAAAACGATAAAAATCGATAAGTTCGCAAACCGCATCAATTTCGGATTGGAAAGCGTTTTTCGATTGTCCGATCATGGTCACAGCATTGAAATCATACCGGTACGGCCCGGCAATCAGTTCGGCAGCTTTCAGGAAAATGGCGGCACGGCTTTCCCAATGCATGGCTTCCCACGCCGGTTTAGCTTTCAGCGCAGCATCGATAGCCATTTGCACGTGCGTTTTGTCGCCCTGATGATAATGGCCAAGCAAATGCTGATGATCGTGTGGCGGGCGAATATCGGATAAGTTGTTTGTACGAACTTCTTTTCCGTCGATGATCATCGGAATATCCAATCCGCCTTTGTTTAGTTCGGCAAGTTTCAATTTCAGAGCTTGTCTTTCAGGCGACCCTGGAGCGTAGCTCTTCACGGGTTCGTTCTTTACTTCGGGTAATTTGTAAACTCCTTTAGGCATAAAATGTAATGTTTTTGTGTGGTTAGTATTAATTTTGTTGTTACAAATTTACAAAAAAAACGCTGAAAAGAGTAATTTGTAATTAATTTAACGGGAAAACTCATTTTTAACACTTTCTCACGCAACGTTTTTTCGTTTTTTTCATCTATTATATGTAACATTGTAATTCGATTAAGAATCAGATGAGAGAATACAAAGCCTTTATATTGCTTTTTCTGCTTGCAACCGCTTCTGTGCTGTTTTTTTCTTGTTCTAAGGAAGATGCATTGGGACTAGAAAATAGTCCGCTTGAATTGCAATCACCTTACGGAGAATGGAAGTTGAGGGAATATGGAGTTACTTACAGCGATCAAAGACAAATAGTTGTTGCCAATCCGAGTTCGTTTTATTTAACGTTAAACAAAGACGGTACTTTCACGGGCACTTCCTCAACCAATCAAATTAGCGGTAAATTTACGATAGACTCCCGCAGAGGTGTTATAAGTTTCGCACAAGCCGATTTTTATTCCAGCAATAAGCATAATGAAACAAACGTTGGCAGCGTTTATTTGAGCCGGCTTTTGAAGGTAACAAAATACAGGGTTTTTACCGACAAACTGCATTTATATTATTCCGACAAAGAATATATGGTTTTTGCAAAGCCCGTTAACTGACAACCCGGAAATTTGTTATTGTTTTCTGCCTTTTTGATGAAGATTTTTTTTATTTTGAATCTGTTTTAAATGAGAAAAAATCTTTATTTTTGTACCTAAAATCTAAATACTTTATAAAAAGACTTATGTTATTGAGACACAACGTTATCGATTTCAACAACTCAGAAATCGCTTTTCGCAATAAATCGAATGCCGGATTACGACAAGCTCATTTATTATTTAAGGTTATGAACAATGCCGGTTTGGTGAAAACCGGTAAACATATGGTGAACCTGGCTTTTGCCATTCATTTTCCGATTAAAGGAATTCTTCGCAACACCATTTACCGACATTTTGTGGGTGGAACCTCTATTGAGGATTGTACTAAAACCATTGAGAAGTTGGCTGCAAGAAATGTGGGCGCAATTTTAGACTTTGCGGTTGAGGGAGAAGAACGTGACGATCTGTTTGATGCTACGTGTGACGAAGTGATCCGTACGATTGAGGTGGCACACAACAATAAAAATGTACCTTTCAGTGCGTTCAAAATAACCGGTATCGGACGCTTCGATCTCCTTGCCAAAGTGAGTGGGCAGGAGTCGCTTACCGAAGAAGAATCGGCAGAATATAAACGGGTTTACAACCGGGTAGAATCTATTTTTAAACGCGGATACGAATTAGGTGTTCCGGTTCTGATTGATGCGGAGCATACCTGGATTCAACCCGTTTTAGATGACCTGGTTATGGAAATGATGGCAAGGTACAACAAGGAGAAAGCTATTGTGCAAAATACGTATCAAATGTATCGCCACGATGCCATCGAACGGTTAAAACAGCACCACAAAGAAGCACTTGCAGGCGGATTTAAATTCGGACTGAAAATTGTACGCGGAGCGTATATGGAAATTGAACGTGCACGTGCTGCGGAAATGGGATATCCATCGCCCATCCAACCCGATAAGCCGGCTACCGATCACGATTTTGATGAGATAATCCGTTACTTTGTGGATAATATTGATAC
>DCEG01000014.1:0-32917 GCA_002316835.1 Bacteroidales bacterium UBA1035
TATGTCAGCTTCGAATGCGGTTGTCAGGGTGATCGTAAGGTAGTTGTACCCGCCGCGCTGGAATTGCTGCGCAAACAGTGGAAAGAAGCGTAAGAGAAATGACCGGTGTCGGATGACCAACGCCTGATGATGGATATAGTATTGAGGGCATCGCTTGAAGTGATGCCCTCATTGATTATGGGGTATATAACAATAAAAGTTTATTTCAATTCTTGTTTGCAGAAATGACTATTTCTTGCGGAGTGTAAGTGTTTTTGTTTGTCGCAAGAGTAATTAACTGTAAATTGCAGGCATTCCTGCTTGTTGAAATAGCAATTTCCTGCGGAGCGTAGATGTTTCTCCTTGTCGGAAGAGCAATTTTCTGTAAATTGTAGGTATTCCTCCTTGTCGGAAGAGTAACTTCGTGTAGAGTGTAAGTGTTTTTGTTTGTGGAAATAGCAATTGTCTGTGATATGTAGCGCTTTCGGTTCGCAAAAACACGCTTTTCCCGATTTTATTCTATTTTTGTACTTGCTTTCTAACTTTGTTCTAATGTTTAAATATAGATCCCGGACAGCCCCCACCGTTAATTTGTAATTGACGGTTTGTTTGATTGTTCCAATTTTATTCTATTTTTGTACCTGCATTTCTAACTTCACAATATGGAAAAAATAAGACAAATTCTCGCATCATATAAGACAACGTTAGTCCTTTTACTTATCTACGCCTTTTTGATGGCTCTTGGTACGTTTATCGAAAAAGAAATGACTACTGAAGCAGCGAAGGTAATGGTTTATTATTCACCTATTTTCTTCTTTTTGCAATTCCTGCTGGTCGTTAATTTCATCTTGACATTTATCGATCATCGATTTATTCAAAGGCGTAGATGGGCGCTCATTGTTATACACTTCGCGTTTATTGTAATTCTGGCCGGTGCACTTACAACTCATGTTTTCGGGAAAGAGGGCACAATGCATATTCGTGAAGGTGAAACGAATAATGTAATGGTTATGCACACATCGAAAGGAGTGTTCACTGAGGAATTACCTTTTACATTGGAACTTGAGAAATTCAACTTGATTCGCTACCCCGGTTCCATGAGTCCTTCATCCTACGAAAGTGATTTGCGAATACATATCGATGGCGAAGTACGTGTAGCTAAAGTCTATATGAACAATGTACTGGACTTGAAAGGATATCGCTTTTTTCAGGCTTCATACGATGAAGATGAGCAGGGTACAATTTTATCCGTAAATAAGGACGTGGCGGGACGAAACATCACTTACTTTGGGTATTTTTCTCTGATTATTGGATTTATTTTGATGTTTATTACACGAAATTCCCGATTACGGAAACTCGGACGTCAATTAAAAGAACTCAGAAGCAGCGCTACTTTGCTGGTCGTTTTTCTGGCAATTACGTTTAGTGCTAATGCGCAAGAATTTACAAGTCAAGCTGTTTTTCAGGCTGTCCAAAGAAATGCCGTTCCACTCGAACATACCGAAAAATTCGCTCAATTATCGGTACAGTTCGCAGGCAGAACTATCCCGGTAAACACATTTTCATCAGAATTGCTGAGAAAGCTGCACAAAAGCAACAAAATAGGTAAACTCAACTCCGATCAGTTTTTATTGGGAATACTTACATTTCCGCAAATGTGGATGCAGGTACCGTTTATTTCTAATTCCAATGAGGAATTGGCAAAAACATTTCAGTTATCCGAGAAATACTTTTCGTATGCACAGGTTTTTGACGACAGTGGAAGTTACAAACTTCTTACACGGGTAAACGAAGCATATCACAAGCCTGAGTCGGAAAGAAATCAATTCGATAATGACATTATAAAACTTGATGAAAAAATAAATATCCTTTTCCTGTTGTTGAACTCCAAACTAATGGCACTTTTCCCAAAAGCTGATGATCCTAACCACACGTGGTATGCACCCGGTGATGATCTGACGGGTTTTTCCAGGGAAGATTCTTTGTTTATTTCACGCTCTTTACCGTTGTATTTATCAGAAGTGAGCCGGTCATTGGAGAGTGGCGACTGGCAGCAACCCAACGCTATAGTTGATTCAATAGCGAGCTTTCAGCAAAAAGCAGATGTTTCGGGCCACATAAATCTTAAGAAAATCCAACAAGAAATCAGTTACAACAAGCAAAATATTTTTGGGAAAACCCGTTCAGGATATTTTCTCCTGGGAATTTTACTTCTTATTTTGGCCTTTTTAAGGCTTTTCAGAAATGCTAAATGGACAAATATTTTGTACAAAATACTTGTTTTGGGTGTTTTTCTGATGTTTCTATACCATACTTACGGATTGGCATTGCGCTGGTATATATCGGGATACGCTCCATGGAGCAATTCCTACGAATCGATGGTTTATGTAGCCTGGGCTACAATTCTCGCGGGTTTGATTTTCGGAAGAAAGAGTGACCTTACAATGGCAACAGCTACTATTTTTGGTGGAATAATTCTTCTTGTATCGGGATTGAACTGGATGGAGCCCCAAATTACAACACTCGTTCCCGTGCTAAAATCTCCATGGTTAATGTTTCATGTTGCCATAACGATAGCTGCATACGGATTTTTTGGGATAAGTCTATTGTTGGGGTTGTCCAATCTTATCATTATGAGTATCACTAAAAAAGATATTGCGATGCTGCGAATTAAGGAACTGACCATTATCAACAATATGTCTTTGCTGGTTGGATTGGCTTTGATGACTATCGGCACATTTTTGGGAGGTATATGGGCAAACGAATCGTGGGGACGTTACTGGAGCTGGGATCCTAAGGAAACCTGGGCACTTATCACCGTTGTTATTTATGCCATTGTTACTCACGTTCATCTGGTAAAGAGATTAAACAATTATTGGTTCTTCAACTTATCGTCGGTAGTTGCGTTTGGTTCGGTAATAATGACCTATTTAGGTGTAAATTATCTTCTAAGTGGTTTACATTCATACGGAGAGAACGAAGGTGTTTCAGCCATGTTTGTTTATCTGTATGTGATTCTGGCTGTTGTAGTTGTTTTAGCATTTATTTCCTACAGAGGGTTTAAGAGATTCAGAAATTAGTAATTTGTAATTACCAATTAGAAATTTAAAGTTATGATCAACTGGGGTTTTATCGGTTGCGGAAACGTAACGGAAAAAAAAAGCGGACCTGCTTTTCGCAAAGTCGATGGTTCGGATGTAGTGGCTGTAATGCGCCGTGATGAAGAACTGGTAAAGGATTATGCACAGCGGCACAATATCAGAAAATGGTATTTCAATGCGTATGAGTTGATAAACGATACAGAAGTAAATGCTGTATATGTTTCCACTCCTCCCGGATCGCATGCCGAGTATGCCATTGCGGCTATGAAAGTAGGGAAACCGGTTTATGTAGAAAAACCGATGGCTGCCTCATATGAAGAATGTGTAGCGATGTCTGAAGTGGCGGAAAAAACAGGTGTGCCTTGTTTTATTGCTTATTATCGCCGTACGTTACCTTATTTTTTACGTGTGAAACAGTTAGTGGATAGCGGTGAAATAGGAGAGATCCTCGAAGTGAAAATACAGTTTGTTATTCCGCCGTATGAAACCGATTTAAGTCGTGAAACACTCCCCTGGCGGGTGAAAAAAGAAATTGCCGGAGCCGGATATTTCTATGATCTGGCATCGCATCAACTGGACTATCTTGATTTTATTTTCGGTGAGATCACCGAAGTGAGCGGAACGGCTAAAAACGTTGCCGGGCTGTATGATGTGGAAGATACAGTAGAGGGCGAGTGGATGCATGAACGAGGGGTAAAAGGCAGAGGACATTGGGAGTTTGCAGCATCCGTAAACGAGAGAACTGATGAAATCGAGATTATCGGCTCAAAAGGAACAATCCGGTTTTCTACGTTTCATTTTACACCGATCGTACTTAATAACGCCTCCGGCGATAAAATCCTTACCGAAGAAAATCCCGAAAATATTCAGTTTTACCTAATCCAAAGCATTGTAAACTATCTAAACGGTAACGGCGATTATCCCGTTAGCGATTTTCGTTCCGCTACACGGACAAATTGGGTGATGGATAAGATGTTGGGAAACATCATTTGAAGGTTATGTTTGTTGTCATCCTGAACGAAATGTCAATGGAGTGAAGAATCTACATTCCTGTCAAAATAGATTTTTCACTTCGTTCAAAATGACAAAAAAAGTTTTTTTACTCTTTCAACAACCCATCAATCGTATCGGTAACTTTTTTGCTGTTCCAATCGGCAGCACCTACTTTTCGAATGGTAATATCTCCGCTTTTTCCGATCAAAAAAGTGATGGGAATGGTATTGGAAGCCAGTTGTTGGGGTGGGGCTGACTGAACATAATACACCGGCAGATCATATCCTTTATCGGCCATGAATTTATCCACCGTAGATTTAGGGTCGGTGGTAGCAAACACAAATTCTATATCGGGATTATTCCTGTACTTGTTGTAAAGCTCCTGTATAACTGGCATCTCGGCAATACAGGGCGGGCACCATGTTGCCCATGTATTCAGGAAGACTACTTTTCCTTGTGACTGACTAAAATCGAAAGGCTGGCCATTATTATCGGTAAGCTGCCAGCGATAATCAGTTAACTTTTCGCGTTTTTCCACTTTTTGCACTGATGGTGTAAATGTAGCCATGAGTTTACTTGTCCATAATTTCAGTTTACTACCTACGGGTGTAAATAAAACAAGGGCAATCAGCCCGATAAAAATTATATTTGAAATCCACGATTTCTTCTTGTCGGTTTTTGGGGTTGTTTTCTCAGCCATTTTATTAACTTTCAAAGTAGAACGTATTTTTCAACGGAAAGTTTACGTGGAAGTTAAAAGGAATATTTAAATGTGCGGTTGCAAAGGTTTTTTTCATTGAAATGAATTAAAAACTTATCATTACAAAAATTACCGGATCACAGATCCGGTAAGTCAATTACTCATCAAGCACCAAATAACCCGGTTATCTGATGCTTGATTTTATCTTTTATTGATAAAGTTTTTTAGTTTAATTTTTCTGTTTCTTCATTTACCAATTCTTCTTTCGTCCTTGGCAAAATCAGATTAAGGAGTACTCCGACCATAGCCGCCAAGCCGATTCCGGCAAAAGTGAAATTACCTACTTTCAGTATCGCTCCGCCAATTCCGGTTGTCAGAATAAGTGATGCAATGATTAGGTTACGAGTAACACTCATATCGGTTTTGTTCTGTATCATATTGTTAACTCCCGTTGCGGCAATCATACCGAAAAGAAGCAGCATAATTCCACCTAATACCGCGTTGGGAATAGTTTTCAGGAAAACGCTTATTTTCCCGACCAACGAGAATAAAATACCTGTGATGGCCGCAATTCTAAATACAACCGGATCAGTCACTTTAGTAAGGATCATGGCGCCCGTTACTTCGGAATATGTGGTTACGGGAGGTCCGCCGATGAGTCCTGCAATACTACAGGCGATTCCATCGCCAAACATCGTTCTGTGCAAACCGGGATCTTTCACAAAGTCTTTTCCCGTTACCTGATTCACGGCATAAACATCACCAATATGCTCAATAACCGGCGCAATGGCAACTGGAGCCATAAACAAAATGGCTTCCCACGAAAACTGCGGAGTAACAAATTTCGGAAAACTTAACCACGGCGCAGTAGCTATAGCAGAAAAATCGATTTTTCCCATCAGCATGGCAGCAATGTAGCCAACAATAATCCCGCTAAATATCGGAATCAGCTTTAGCAGACCCTTGGCAAACATACTTACAATAATGGCCGTTACCAGCGATATAAGTGCCAGTAGCCAATCTTCGGCAGCCATATTAACTCCTGTACCGGAAAGTGAAAGTCCGATAAGCATAATCACCGGGCCGATAACCACAGGCGGAAATAATCTTTTTATAAATCCTATTCCCTGCCATTTTACCAGGGCGCTCATCAGAAAATAAACGGCACCAACGGCAACCAATCCTGACAATGTTCCGGGTAATCCATATAATTCGGTAGCTTTAATGATGGGAGCAATAAAAGCGAAACTGCTGCCCAAAAAAATAGGAACAATGCCTTTCGTCACCAAATGAAAGATCAATGTTCCAATTCCGGCGGTGAATAACGCTGTAGAGGGATCCAACCCAACTAAAAGAGGTACTAAAACGGTGGCTCCGAAAGCCACAAAAAGAAACTGAACCCCAACCACAGTTTTTGACAGGGGCGTAAGTGTTTTTACATTTTCCATGCTAAAAAGAATATTGTTTTTTTGATTCACGCAAAGTTAACTTATTTATCGAAATTTTTGGTTAAATCTGCATCTGATTTGTGAAAAAAACAGGTGAAATATGCAACATTTATCACATCGTAAAACTTCCGACTTTCGGCTTCCGACTTCTGACTTTTTTTAGTTACTTTTGTGGATTAAAAAGTTATATATGCAGGAAGATAAGAGTCAGTTAATGAATTATGCCATGTATGGCGGTATTTTTTTGGGTTTGTTCTGGATGGTGAAGTATCTTTTTGTGATAGGTTCAACCCAAATGCCGGCTTTGAATTTTATCGGATCATTTTTGACTATCGGTACTCCGCTTATACTTTTTTATTATCTCAAGAAGTACAAAACCGATATCGTAAGCAGTGATATAAGTTATTGGCACGGAGTTCAATTCGGAATAATGCTATTCTTTTTTGCATCACTTTTAGAAGCAGTAATTGTTTTCGTACATATTACGTGGATTGATACGGCGTTTGTGGGAAAACTATATGAGAATATGATCGAAACCGTAAAAACGATGAATTTGAGCGAGAGAATGGTGAATTCCATGGAAAATCAGCCGTTGCCAACAACCGTAAATTATATTCTCAGCAACGTGATTTTGGCTGATGTTTTTATCGGACTGATTTTATCGTTGTTTATTGTGCCGATGACGCTGCGGTTAACACCGAAAAACGTGAAAGAAACTGTAAGTCAGATTAAAGAAGATTGAATAAGATATTTTAATCGTAATTCGTAAATCTAAAATCGTAAATTGATATGGATATTTCTGTTGTTATCCCGCTCTTTAACGAAGAAGAATCTCTCCCCGAACTGCACACGTGGATAAAGCAGGTAATGGAAGAAAACGGCTTTTCATACGAAATTATTTTTGTGGATGACGGAAGCACTGATCGTTCGTGGGAAGTAATTAACGAGCTTCGTGAGCAATCGGATAAGGTGAAGGCCATAAAATTCCAACGAAACTATGGAAAATCACCTGCTTTACATTGTGCTTTTCAGAAGGTAAAAGGAAATGTGGTTATTACGATGGATGCAGACTTGCAGGATAGCCCCGATGAGATTCCTGAACTCTACCGGATGATAAAGGATGATGATTACGATTTGGTTTCAGGATGGAAGCGCAAGCGTTATGATGCCACGCTAACCAAAAATTTACCGTCTAAATTCTTTAATGCTACCGCAAGAAGTGTATCCGGCATTAAACTTCACGATTTCAATTGTGGGTTGAAAGCTTACAAGCGCTCGTTGGCAAAAAGCATAGAAGTGTACAACGATATGCACCGCTATATTCCTATTTTGGCAAAAGATGCCGGGTTTAAGAGAATCACTGAAAAGGAAGTAAAACACCAGGCAAGAAAATACGGAAAAAGTAAGTTCGGTGCCAGCCGTTTCGTGAATGGATATCTTGATCTGCTAACCATTTGGTTTCTGAATAAATTCGGAAAAAAACCGATGCATTTCTTTGGTTTACTGGGTAGCATTATGTTTGTTCTCGGTTTTTTCGCCATTATTGCTGTGGGAGCTACTAAACTGTATGATATGCACGTTGGAAATCCATACAAATTGGTAACAGAATCACCATATTTTTACATTTCGCTCACCATGATGATTTTGGGAACATTGCTCTTTCTCACCGGATTTTTGGGAGAACTGATTTCGCGTAATTCACCTGACAGGAATAATTACAGGATAGAGGAGGAGCTTTGATGCGACAAGAATAGATGTTTCACTTCGTTCAACATGACAAAGAGCAATGACGAAAAGTTTAGATGAAATAATTTCGGAACGAAAATCGATTAGAAAATTCAAACAATCACTCATTGACAAGCAAATTGTTGAATCAATAATCGAAAGTGCCCGATTAGCGCCTTCGGCGGTGAATTTTCAGCCGTGGAAATTCTACATTTGTCAATCGGAAGAAGCAAAGCAAGTTGTTCGCGAGAGTTATCCTCGGGAGTGGTTCAACGCCGCTCCACTTTACATAATTGTCTGCGGCAACCACGAACAATCGTGGAAACGTCCGTGTGACGGAAAAGATCATCTCGATATAGATATTGCCATTGCAGTGGAACACATGGTGTTGAAAATTACCGAGCTTGAGCTTGGAACTTGCTGGGTTTGTAACTTTAATCCGCAAATCATAAAAGATAGATTAAAACTAAGTGAAAACATGGAACCGGTAGTACTTTTACCCGTCGGATATCCCGAAAATAGCGAACCCGATCCCAGAAATAAGAAGCGAAAATCATTAGAGGAAATAACAACTTGGATATAGAAAAGTCATGAAATCAATAAAAATAACGGTACTATTTTTTTTATCAGTTTTGCTTGTTTCTTGTAGTTCCGGTAAGAAGAAAGAAAACTATGTTTATCATCAAGACAGCGGTGAAATTTTCCATACTTCATATCACATTAAATATGCCTATGATAGATCATTAAAAAGTGAAATTTTGGCTGAATTAGAAAGATTTGAGTTATCATTGAATCCATTTCGCGATAATTCCATTATCACCAAAATAAACAACAATACACCTGTGAAACCCGATTCCATGTTTATGGAAGTATTTAACAAAGCCATGGAAGTTTCGCGGATGTCGGAAGGTAAATTCGATATTACGGCTTCGCCGCTGATTAACGCATGGGGCTTTGGTTTCAAGAATATGGACAGTATTACGCCCGAAATTATCGATAGCCTGAAAGAGTTTGTGGGATACGATAAAATCATGATCGACAGCGAAGGAAATGTCACAAAAACAGATTCAAGAGTGCAGTTGAACACTTCTGCCATTTCCAAAGGATATTCTTGTGATTTGGTTGCCCGGCTATTTGACAAGCTGAAAATTGAGAATTATATGGTTGAGATAGGTGGCGAGGTTGTTGCAAAAGGCGTAAACGATAAGGGTGTTTGCTGGCGAATAGGCGTGGACAAACCCATTGACGATAGTACCGGCTTACAACACGAACTGCAAACTATTCTGTCGCTCTGTGATAAATCGCTGGCAACATCGGGAAATTATCGGAACTATTACCTGAAGGATGGCAAAAAATATGCTCATACCATCGATCCTCAAACCGGTTATCCTTCAGAACAGGATATTTTGGGAGCAACCGTCATTGCTGATGACTGCATGACTGCCGATGCTTACGCTACAGCCTTTATGGCTTCGGGATTAGAAAAATCGAAAGAAATTGCACGCAAAATACCGGGATTACACTATTATTTTATTTACGTGAAACCGGACAGTACGTTAGATGTTGCTTATTCCGAAGGTTTCGAACAATTTTTTGCAGAATAAAAATAACAATTATGAACAGCACAGTTTCAATTACTACATTGGAAAAAAAAGAAATAAAGGGTCTGAATATCAGCTATTCCTTTTATAAAACTCAATATGGCCAAGCTATTATTGCTTCTACAGAGAAAGGAATTTGCTATATCGGTTTCGGTGAAAAAGAACCAATGCTGATATCGTTGAAAGAAAATTATCCTCAAGCGAATTGTAGAGAACAAAAAGCCGATATGCATCAACTTGCGTTGAGTTATATCATGAACGAAAAAGTTTTAGAACTTCCTTTACATATTTCAGGGACAGATTTTCAGTTAAGTGTATGGAAGGCATTACTGGAAATTCCTATCGGAAGATTATCCACTTATAAAAAAATAGCCGATGCAATACATAATCCGAAGGCCGTTCGGGCAGTAGGTTCTGCCATTGGTGATAATCCCATTTCATACATTATTCCTTGTCAT
The DNA here is from genome assembly GCA_002316835.1 of Bacteroidales bacterium UBA1035. Classification (GTDB taxonomy): domain Bacteria; phylum Bacteroidota; class Bacteroidia; order Bacteroidales; family Dysgonomonadaceae; genus Petrimonas. The sequence continues at coordinate 10,006 of DCEG01000014.1, forward strand.
CGTGTTATCCGTTCCGACGGTGGTTTGGGAGGATACTTCTGGGGTTTGGATATCAAAAGGAAGATGATAGATGTAGAAACGCATAATAGTAAATAAACCAAAAATTGGAAATCAAATAGTCATAAAAGAATCGAAAATTAAACGAAAAACAATTCATGTCATTAAAAAATCAATTAGTCATCGTTATTTTATTGTTTTCCTCGCTGATTTCGGCACAGGAAACAGATTCTGTACGTTATCCGACTTTCAAGGTTGACGGAACAATGAAAAACAAAGTTGAGTATGCATCTGAAACCGGAAATTCCAGATTTTCGGTTAGAAATTCAAGGGTGGGAATACGCGGTTATCTAACCAATTATTTCGGGTATCGCGGACAAATTGAGCTTAGCGATAATGGAAACTTTAAGGTGTTGGATTTATACGGCTCTTTTGAACCTGTAAAAGGCTTATCACTTTCGTTGGGACAAACAAGTATTCCACTGTTTAACTCCTATGTTGTATCGCCTGCTAATCTGATGTTTGCCAATCGTGCTTTTATAGGAAAATATTTTTTAAGTACACGTGATATCGGGTTCCTTGCAGATTATAATTTTAAGATGGGTGTAGTTCCTGCATCCATTGAGTTTGGTGCATATAACGGAAATACGATAAACGACCCTGTTTGGCGAGAAAAGCTTTCTTATGGCGGTCGCCTTGAACTTGGTAATATGAAAGGATTACGATCAACATTTAAGTTTTACGACTACCTGAATACTCCTAAAGTTCATTATCTTTTTTATGGAGCAGACTTACGCTACGAAGGTGATAATTGGAAAGTAGAAACGGAATTTATGAAACGCGATAATAAAGATATAGATGAAGATCAGATGCTTTCCTATTATGTACAAGGAGCTTATGCATTTCCACTGAAGGAAACCTATTTTTTCAAAAATATCGTACCTGCCGTTCGCTGGGATGCAATTGATAAACATATGGATGAGAGTGGATTTGATGTGGATAGATTAACTGTAGGCCTTGGTTTTGGACTTACTAAAAAATATTTTTCTTCTATACTACGATTTGATTATGAGTGGTATTTTGTGAACCAGAAACTCGATATTTTGAGTCTTTATGATGAAATGGACTCCAATAAATTCACTATTGAATTGCTATTGACTTTTTAAAAAATATTATCTGCTAAATTTAATATTATGGGTAAAAAAATTGTATTGTTTTTGTTTCTTTTTTGCCTTGTTTTGTTGGGCTGCACTGAGCTGAACAAAAGCAAAGCTCTTTTTAATGGAAAAGATGTAAATAACTGGTTGACTGAGGGTCCGGTTTCTGTTTCTGATTCAGTAATTCAGATAAGTGATGCCGGCAAGATGGTTCTTAAAAGTGGAAAATTCACCGATTTTGAACTGTTTGTCACTGTAAAAACAGTTGGAAACGGAAAAGGGGAAATTCGTTTTCATACCGATGAAAGTGGTGCCGGCGGCTACGCTGTTGCGCTTAATAACGACTTGGAAAGTTCGCAATGGTGGACCAAAACCGGAAGCTTGTTATCGGTCAGAAATTTAACGAAATCTACAGTAAAAAAAGATGAATGGTTCGATGTTCGTATCAAAGTAGAAGGCAAGAAAATAGAAGTCGCCGTTAACAATGAATTGCTGGTTGATTATATTGAACCTGCCAGTCCTTATCGTACAACTGAAAATGCGTCTAAAGTCCTTTCTAGTGGCACTCTGTGCCTTCAGAGTACAGAAGGGGTGGTAGAGATTAAGTCGATTGAAATTACACCCTTAAAAGTCGATAAAACGGTAATCGATAGTCAGCTTGCTGAAGCTATTGACGAATCAACTGACGATATCATCAAACTGCATCAGGCTAATTTCCCGGTGCTCGATTATCATGTCCATCTGAAAGAAAATTTAACCCTTGATCTTGCCAAATCGCAATCCCGTAAATACGGCATCAATTATGCTTTGGCACCAAATTGCGGTATCGGATTCCCGATCACCAATGATGCACAGGTAATTGAATACTTGAATAAAATGAAGGGACAGCCATTTGTTCAGGCCATGCAGGGCGAAGGGCGTGAGTGGCCAACCACTTTTTCGAAAGAAATACGTGATCAATTCGATTATGTTTTCACGGATGCAATGACATTTATTGATCGGAAAGGCAACAGAACGCGCCTGTGGATGCCCGATGAAGTGTTTATCGATGACGAACAGAAATACATGGATTTAATCGTGGAGAAGATTGTTATGGTAATGGATGAACCGATGGATGTTTATGTAAATCCAACTTTTCTTCCTGAAGTGATGAACGATCGTTACGATGAGTTTTGGACGGACGAACGCCAAAACAAGGTTATTGAAGCGATGGTAAAGACCAACAAAGTGTTGGAGATCAATCATCGGTATAAGATACCTAATAAGTCTTTTATTCAGAAAGCTAAGGCTGCCGGACTGAAATTTACTTTCGGCACCAATAATACAAACTCAGATTTTGGTAAATTGGAATATTGTATCCAGATGATGAAAGATTGCGGAATTACCGCACAAGATATGTATAAGCCGAAGATGACGGAATAAAATAACGGAGCGAATATTTAAAGGCACTCCGTCTGTTGAAATATTGTTATAAGAGACGCAAGTACTTGCGTCTCTGTTGTTTTAATGATTCATTCTTCTGTAATTTCTTGCCAGACCGCCTTCTCCTGTTTCTTTGTATAAAGAGGGCAAATCGTGCCCGGTTTGTTTCATAACTTCCACTACGCGGTCAAAAGACACCAAATGAATCCCGTCGGTAAACGACGAATATAGGTTGGCATCCATGGCACGGGCAGCAGCGTAAGCGTTTCGCTCGATACACGGAATTTGCACCAGACCGCAAATTGGGTCGCACGTCATTCCCAGGTGGTGCTCCAATCCCATTTCGGCAGCGTATTCAATTTGTGCCGGACTGCCGCCAAACAGTTGACTGGCAGCTGCTGCAGCCATGGAACAGGCAACGCCCACCTCACCTTGGCAACCCACCTCGGCACCCGAAATGGATGCATTTTGTTTCACCACATTTCCGAATAATCCTGCCGTGGCCAATGCGCGCAAAATCCGTATTTCGCTGAAATCACGGCTTTCTTCTAAATGATACAAAACCGCGGGCAAAACACCACACGAACCACACGTGGGCGCAGTAACAATCTCGCCACCCGCTGCGTTTTCTTCCGAAACGGCCAGAGCATAGGCAAAAACCAATCCGCGCGATTGAAGTGATGCCTTGTAGCCTTTGGCTTTGATGAAATACGATGCTGCCTTGCGTTGTAGATTCAGTGGTCCGGGTAAAACGCCTTCGTTTTCAAGTCCTTTTTTTACGGCAGATTTCATCACTTTCCACACTTGGCGCAGATGATCCCACAAGTCGGAGGCTTCGTGCATTTCAACGTATTCCCAATACGTTCTGCCGTTTTGTTCGCACCACTGCTGAATATCGGTGATGGTGGTCATTGGATAAATGTCGCGTTCCGCTGATTCCGATAATCCTACAATATTTTCTCCGTCGTTTAATGCCCCACCGCCCACACTGTAAACTGTCCATGAATCTATGTTTTTGCCTTCGGCATCAAAAGCATCGTATTTCATCGCGTTGGGATGAAACGGCAGAAATGTCTTAGGCAACCATTCGATGGTTGTTGGGGCATGCGGTTCCAGCACTTGCAAGATGGCAGCATCGGTTAAGTGACCTTTTCCCGTAGCTGCCAGGCTGCCGTAAAGAGTTACAACAAATTTTGCAGCTTGCGGATTTTTTTCCAGAAACAGTTGGGCGGCTTTTTTAGGGCCCATCGTGTGGCTGCTCGACGGTCCATTACCAATCCGATATAGTTCTTTTAATGACTTCATAGCAAGTTATGAGTTGTGAGTTATAAGAGTCAAAATTTGACATCGTAAATCTCAAATTTAAAGTCCCCCTGTCTGCTACAAGCAGGCTTCAAGGGATTTAGGGGTATGTTTCCCTGATATGCTTTACCGTTATCGATGTTCTTGCAGATGCTTTCAATTCGGGAGAAGTGATTTCTATAACTTTCTTTTCACCCGGAAGAAGATCTATAAAATTATCTGTGAATTTTGCTCCCATAATGGGAATTTCCACGAAAACGTCCTTTGCCAGTTTGGTGCTTGTGAGTGTTACCGTATATTTTCCATCAGCATATTTAACTGAAGTTTTTACGTTCGTTTTGGGTAGATTCAGCTTGTTGGGCCAGTAAAAGAAATAATCTTTCGTAGAAATTACATTTCCTTTATTATCGCTCAACCAGGCATGAATCATTGTGTTGGAGCGATCGGCTTCTGAAACGATATTGGCAACATTGAATGTTTTTACAATATTGCTGGCGTTAGCTTTAGCGTTCACTTTTTCTTTGAATTGTTTTATCACACCTTTATTGAAATCTACTACCTGAACGGTTAATTGCAGATTATTTGTATCAGAAAGATAATCAGACATAGTGTAATAGTTCAGTTGATTATCTTTGAATTTTACACCTAATGCCAACGGTTCAAATACGTCACGCATGCGATAATGCTGTGCCTTCCAGTTGTCATGATAATCGATACTTGACCACGAAACTACAGGCCAGTCGTCGTTAATTTGCCAGTATAGCGCTCCCATGCAATAATCCCTTCCGTGGCGCATGGCTTCCACCGATTCTTCCATTCCATTGCCCTGCATTACCAATCCGATGTAAACAAAATCTTCGAAATTTTTTGGTTCGTGGTAATACATGTCCATATATTTTTTGATCAGCGAGTTACCGGTAGATGCCTTTTGATGAATCTTCATCACATCGCTTTCCAAACTCCATTGGTCTTCAGGAGCAAAAGAACGGATAGTTTTCATCTCAGGAAACGACTGAAATCCAAATTCGCTGGCAAATCGTGGCAAACGGTCTGCCATTCCTTCAAACGGTAGGTGTCCATACCAAAGTCCCCAATCATGAACGTCGCTCGCTGCAAATTTTTCAGGATTTCCCCAATTGGAATCGTAAGGCGAACCGTGAATATAACTGCGAGTACCGTCGAATTCATTTACCAGGTTGGGAATGAGTTTGCGGAACGTTTTATCGTAGCCTTCAAGCCACAGTTTCATCACTTCTGCCGGGTATTCTTTGTCCCAACCCCAGAATTTCAACCCCTCTTCAACTTCGTTGTTTCCACACCAAAAACCCAGCGACGCGTGGTTACGAAGTCGCTTAATGTTATAAACAACTTCATTTTCAACATTTCCAAGAAAAACATTGTCAGACGGGTAGGGCACACAACCGAAAATAAAATCTTGCCACACAACAATACCCTTTTCGTCAGCTTGCCTGTAAAATTCTTCGTTCTCGTAAATTCCGCCACCCCAAACACGTACAAAATTAAAGTTTCCACCCGTAATGTTATCGAAAAGTTTTTTGTAGTAATCTTTGTTTTGTTGGGTAGTGAAAATTTCGCCAGGAATATAATTAGCACCCTTTGCAAAAAGCGGGATACCGTTTACTTCGAAATAAAATGAGCGTCCGTGCTCATCAGGTTCCTGAACCAATCTTACAGAGCGTAAACCAATTCTCTCTGATTTGTTGACTATTTTCTGATTATCAATTGATATACTTGTCGTAAAATCATACAAGTGTTGCTCTCCCCAATGAATGGGCATCCATAGTTTAGGATTACGTATATCGAGCGGAACGGAAACTATATTTTTGCCCGGATTCAACGTCACTTCTTTCGAGATCGATTTTTTTGCTTCACCTTTTGTACCATATTCGATTGCGACACTAGCCAAAACAGGTTTTTGAGAAACCGAAAATACTTCAATTTGATTATCAATCTTTGCCGATTGTGCTGTTACAGATATTTGTTTCACATAGAAATCATCTACGCGAGCTTTGTCGTAGAAGGTCAATGAAACAGGTTTCCAAATCCCCATCTGCACAATTCTAATTCCCCAGTCCCAACCGAAATGATAAGGAGCTTTCCGGTTGTAAATACTTAGTTTTTCATCACGATGGTCGTTTCCGGCAGGATAATCGTAACCAGCGGTCAGTCGTGCGGGCATCATAGATTGAACAGGAGAGTAAAACCTTATGTACAAACTATTTTCGCCCTCTCTGAGTATGTCCTTTACAGAAATTTTATGTCCTATAAACATATTTTCCGATCGTAAAATTCGTGAACCATTCAAAAAAACATCGGCTTGCGTATCTAATCCTTCGAAAAAGATAACTGCATCGTCATGCTTGAGTTGTTCTGCGGAAACAATGAACGTTTTTTTGAAGTCCCAATTTTCGTCTTCTACCCATTGAAGCAGTTTTTCGTTAGTCCCGTAAAATGGATCAGGCAGTACCTTGTGGCGAATTAAATCACGTTGCACAGAACCGGGAACCTGAGCCTCGTACCAGGTATTTTTATGGGTTTGTGAGAAGGTCCATCCTTCGTTTAACGAGATGGACTGTTGTGAAAAGCCTAAAAGCGGTAATAATGCGAATACCAAAAGTGATGATTTTTTCATTTATAATATATTTTATTGCTTATAATATTTTCAATTGAATATTTCTGAATTCCACTTTCATAGGTGGACCAACATGAACCTGAACGCCGATTAGTCCTTGTTTCCTGCTGTGAATAACATCATTATCAGTAACTTCACTCATAAGAACACCATTTAGGAAGTGTTTCATATTATTGCCGTTAACAACAAGATGGCATGAATTCCAATCGTTACTTTTGATATTACTTTTTAACTCATTTACGTTTGCCAATTCAACTATTTCCGCTTTTGTCCAGGCATTATTCTTCACCAAATCTGAAACCGGAACATTCGATAATGAGTCAGGTAGAGGATTTAAAACCACTGTTTGACCTTGATAGGCGAGAGTTGTTCTTCTTCGCTCTTCGTAATTTTGCCCTGTATAATTGTTTTTCCCATCAATATCGAACTGATATCCTCTCAATGCAAACGGAATATCGGGAATTTCCTCACTTCTGTAATTGATGCCGCTGTTTCCGCCTTCGCTTATGCGATATTCCAGTTTCAACTCAAAGTTTTCCGGCGTTCCGTTCTGCCAGATAATGAAAGTATTTCTCGATAAAATAGTTTCCGGAGTAATTTCACCCGTTAAAATACCATTTTCCACACGCCAGTATATAGAATCACCCGTCCATCCATTCAATGATTTCCCATCGAAAATAGATACAAATCCATCATCGGTTTTCTTGTTCCGACAACCTGTAGAGATTATGAAAAACAACAGGATTACTGAAATTAATAAGTTTTTCATTGTGTTGTTTTTAGAAATACAAATTTAGTAAATAAACCGTTAATCGGAAATGTTCCAGTCTGAAACCAAATATTAAAAACTGACATTTTTTACCTAAGATGAACAAGTTTAGAAATAAAACAGGAGATTTATTTTAAAAAATTGTAATTTTACACTACAAACGGATTTGAGATAATAAAATGAATACGGGAATCAATATTCATACAGACAATTATGTTTTTTTGCACAGGAAACTGTATGACGTCTTAAGGCAGCAGTGGACTATGCAAAAGACTGATCTGTTGAAAAAAACGTTGAAAGATTCGTTTCAGAAATTCACCGGAGAAGATGCAGATAGTTTGTATGATAATTATATTTTCGATACTAAAACAGCTGTTATCCTAATCGATGAAATTGGACTAAAACAGCCTGTAGTATGTGCCGTTTTACTGTTCAGACTGGTTTTGAAAGACTTTATAACCGTAGATGAAATTAAGAAAAACTTTGGAGAAGAAGTTGTAGTCATTATTCGCGGATTGAAAAAAGTAACTGAAATTAGCGAAAAGAAATCCTCGGTAGAATCTGAAAATTATATCAGGTTATTACTTTCTATTGCAGAAGATATCCGTGTGGTTTTCATCCTGTTATCTCAGCAATTGCTTTTAATGCGTGGTGCTAAAAATACCACACCTGAAGTTCGATTAAAATTTTCTATAGAGTCAACCTATCTTTATGCACCGTTAGCGCACCGATTGGGTTTGTACACTATTAAGTCGGAATTAGAAGATCTTTCGCTTAAATATACTGATCGTGAAACCTACGATTTTATCGCTCAAAAACTAAATGAGACCAAACGCTCACGCGATAAATACATTGAAGAATTTATCAATCCGTTAAAAGAGCATCTCGATAAAACTAATCTGAAATACGATATTAAAGGACGTACGAAGTCAATCCATTCCATCAACAACAAACTTAAAAAGCAAAAGGTTGAGTTCGATAATATTTATGACCTTTTTGCCATTCGTATAGTTCTTGATTCTCCATCGGAGATGGAAAAGGCTCACTGCTGGCAAGTTTATTCAATAGTTACCGATATGTATCAGCCCAATCCCAAGCGACTAAAAGATTGGTTATCTATACCCAAGAGTAACGGTTACGAGTCGTTGCACATCACTGTGATGGGACAAAATTCCAGATGGGTTGAAGTGCAGATCCGCACACGGCGAATGGATGAGATTGCAGAGCGTGGGCTTGCCGCACATTGGAAGTACAAGGGAATTAAAGAAGAATCCACACTTGACGATTGGTTGAAATCGTTGAGGGAATCGCTCGAAAACAAAGATGTGGATATAAAAGACAGGCTGGGTGACTTCAAATTGGATCTGTACGACGAGGAAATTTTTGTTTTCACGCCGAAAGGTGATCTTTTTAAACTACCTAAAGGTGCATCAGTCCTCGATTTTGCATTCGCAATACATTCGAAACTGGGTTCTACGTGTGTTTCGGGGAAAGTAAATGGCAAAAACGTGCCCATCAAGCATTTGCTTAAAAGTGGCGATCAGGTTGAGATAAACACATCATCGCATCAATCGCCTAAACAAGATTGGTTGAATTATGTGGTAACATCGAAAGCTAAGACCCGAATCCGTCAATTACTGAAAGAAGAAGCCGGAAAACAGGTAGACATTGCTAAGGAAATGTTGTCGCGCCGAATGAAAAATCGGAAAATCGATTTGGATGATCCATTGCTGATGCAGCTGATTAAAAAGTTAAAATATAAAACTGTAACGGACTTTTATATAGATATTGCCGCCGAAAAACTCGAAGTAAACTGGGTAATTGACCGTTACTTGGAGTTAGGAAGTAAAGATTTAGAACACAGAGATATATCATATGCTACGAGCGCAGATAGTTTTGTGCTTAAACCCCATTCGCAAGATATTAAAAGTACCGATGAACTTATTATCGATCAGAATTTGACAGGTGTGGATTATCGATTAGCCAAATGTTGTAATCCCATCTACGGCGATGAAATTTTCGGATTTGTTTCCTCTCAGGGAATAAAAATACACAGGATAAGTTGTCCAAATGCACACGATTTATTTTCCCGGTTCGGTTACCGGATATTGAAAGCCCGATGGTCGGGAAAAGCATCAGGAACGGCAAGTTATACATCCATTTTGCGTGTCATCGGAAACGATCAGCTCAATATTGTGTCCAATTTGATGTCGATCATCTCAAAAGAAGACGGAGTTCAAATGCGTTCCATTTCCATTGACTCCAATGATGGGTTGTTTCAGGGAAACATTACGGTAATGCTTGCCAACACATCTATGCTGGAGCAATTAATGAAGAAACTGAAAGCTGTAAAAGGAGTGAAGTCAGTTACTAGATTAAATTAACCAGAAAGCTTAACTTAGAAAAATCTATTTGTATTCAGCTTCAATAGCTTCGTTAACATCTTTCAAAAAGAGCGGGATCAGTGTGTGCGGATCATAAACTCGTCCTTGCATTTGCAGAGTTTCTATCGGTATATAACCCTTATACCCCGATTTATTAAGTATTTTCATAAAGCGGGGTAAATCCATACGAACTGCACTGTTGGTTCCAAACGCACTTTCTTTCAATTGAAAATTCACAGCATAAGGTATTACTTTCTCGATGTCTTTGTATGGATCTTCCACCTTAAAATTTCCCGTATCAACGATCACGCCGATCCAGGGTGAGTTTACTTCTTTAATAATCTGAATGGTTTCATCAGCTGTCTTTAGCATATCTCCGTGATTTTGAACGCCAATAATTACACCGCGCTCTGCACCATACGCAGCACATTCTTTCAGGCATTCAACCATCCAGGCGGCAGGGACTTTCCAATTATTCTCATATCCAGCCGGAACCGTTCCCGAAAACACACGAATAACAGGAGCTCCTAATTTTGCAGCTACATCTATCCACTTTTTTACCATTTCTACATCTTTTTCCCGTGCAGTTCTGTCGGGATTGGCAAAATTATTGCGCACACCTGTGCCGCTTATATCCACACCTTGCAGGTGCGCATAACGTTTAACCGCGTAAATATATTCATCACCGGGTACTTCGGGATAACCCAAAAAATAATATCCGGTAATGTCAACAGCAGGAATTTTATGCAAAGAGCAAAAATCAATCAAATCGAAAATAGTCATTTGATCACCATTGTTGCCTTTTACATAATTATCGAGTTCTTTGTTGAACGAATACGCGTTTAATGAAACCTTTATTCTCGATGCGGAAGTATCGAAATTGCGTTTATGTACAAAAGTATTATCATCTTTATTTCCGTTATTTTGTCCAAAGACATTCACAACATTCACAGAAATCAAGTAAAGCAGAGCTAAAATGATAATTTTATTCATTTCCGATTGTTTTTTAGGTTTTAGATTATATCTCTAATTATTAGCTTATTAACTGTGTTAATAAAGCTTGAACATATGCTCTTGCGTAGTCATCCGGACGAAGAATTTCATCACCATATTGAAGCAAATCAATATCAATAACAATTTTTCCGGCCTCTTTATCTCGTGGTTGTCGTCCCATGGCAAATTCAATTGACTTTATTTTTTGTATAATTTCGTCAGGTGGTAATTCACTATTGAATACTGCCAGAGCATTTCGAAATGGGAAAAGATATTTCTCATTATCTCCCGTAGTTATCACCGATTGAGTAAAAACCACATCTGGAAAATAATGAGTTAGCATTCTTCTTGCTTTGTCAATATTTTGTTTTGAGTAAATATTCGAACCTAAACTGAGTAAGATTTTAACCATAGAAGATTTAATTTTAAAAAGACAAATATAATCAGATTTTTTTAAAAGAGATAATATGGAACCTAAAAACAACTATCTTTGTAAAAATAAACCTTTTGAATGATGAAAAATATCAAGCAAATCTTCGTTTTGTTGTTCATCTTGTCTGTCAATGCAATCTATGCACAAAGTCCCAAGCCTTTGATCTACAAAATTAATATAAAGGAAAATATTGGTAGTAATACCTGGGTATATCTGCAAAATGGATTGCATCAGGCGTTGAATAAGAAAGCTGATTGTGTACTCATTCACATGAACACATACGGAGGTGCGGTTGCTGAAGCCGATTCCATGCGGACTGCCATTCTTAATTCCCCGCTTCCTGTTTATGTTTTTATAGATAACAATGCCGCATCTGCAGGTGCACTCATCTCTATAGCATGCGATAGCATTTTTATGCGACAGAGTGCCTCCATTGGTGCGGCTACGGTTGTAAGCGGACAAGACGGCTCCAAAGCTCCCGATAAATATCAGTCGTATATGCGGGGAATAATGCGCGCAACAGCAGAAAGCCACGGTAGAGACACTATTATTCAAAACAGAGATACGCTGATAGAATGGAGACGCGACCCGAAAGTTGCAGAAGCTATGGTGGACGAAAAAATCGTGATCCCTGGTTTTGCTGATTCTACTCAAATCCTGACACTGACGGCGAGTCAGGCAGTTGAACTTAATTATTGTGATGGAATAGTGGAAAATATAAACCAAATTGCGATTCAGTATTTAGGTTATACCGATTATAATATTGAAACATACAATCCGACATTATACGATAGAATAAAAGGCTTTCTGATGAATGGTGTTCTACAAGCTATTTTGATTATGCTGATCATCGGCGGTATCTATTTCGAATTACAAACACCGGGAATCGGTTTCCCAACTGCTATAGCCGTAACGGCAGCCATTTTGTATTTTACTCCGCTATACCTGACCGGTTATGCTCAAAACTGGGAGGTTTTGTTGTTTGTGCTGGGATTAATTCTGATTGTTTTCGAGATTTTTGTGATTCCCGGATTCGGAGTGGCTGGGATTTCAGGAATAATTCTCGTATTTACTGGTTTGATACTGGCTTTGGTAGGCAATATCCATTTCGATTTCAGCGGTTTATCGGGAAGGCAATTATTCAGAGCAATAATGGTAGTATTTGCAGGAATAGGAATGGGACTGGCCCTAATTATTTATATGTCGAGTCGTATCGGGAAACCGGGTATTTTCAGCAGGGTAGCCTTGGTCTCTGATCAGGAAGGGTATGTCTCTGTTCCAATGGAACCGCTCACTTTAGTTGGTCAGACGGGTGTTGCATCCACAGTACTCCGTCCGTCGGGAAAAGTCAGAATAGGTGATCAATACTACGATGCTGTATCGTTGAAGGGCTTTGTTGAAAAGGGAGATGAAGTGGTTGTAAGACGATACGAAAATTTCCAGTTATATGTACTCAAAAAGTAGAGACGATGTGTGCATCGTCGTCTTATATTTATAAAGAAATATACTCCGGAATCTCTTGTAAATAATCGAATGACATATCATCGTAATTCATTTTACAGCAATAGTGCGACATCCCATTCGAAACAATCAGGTATTTAACTTTCAGTACAATATTGTATCTCACCACCTGGTCAAAAACCTGCTGGGTAATTTCTATGTCGTGCTTCTTGAATTCACAAATTACCAACGGTTCAAGATGATTATTATAAACAACTGTATCGCAACGTCTTGTTAAGGAGTTCAATTTGATCATTGCTTCATTAGCCATTAAAGAAGCAGGATAACCTTTCTCTGAAATCAGATAATGTACGAAATGCTGACGTACCCATTCTTCGGGTGTCATCGATACATATTTTCGACGCAAAGGATCAAAAATTTCCAAGCCATTATTGGTTTTTCGGATTTTTGCATCGAAAGATGGCAAATTTAATGCGTACATATATTATCTTTGTTTATCGGGAAAGTGATCAGACAAAAGTAAATCAAATATGAGAACCAAGCAAGAAATTGTTGAAAATTGGCTTCCACGTTATACAAAACGGCCTTTGGAAGATTTTACAAAATTTATTTTATTGACCAATTTTCAAAAATACGTCGAAATTTTTGCCAATCATTTCAACGTTCCCATCATGGGGTTAGATGCCAATATGCCAAGTGCTGCGTCTAATGGTGTAACTATTATCAATTTTGGTATGGGAAGTGCTAATGCAGCCACCATTATGGATCTGCTAAGTGCTATTTCGCCGACTGCGGTGCTGTTTCTTGGAAAATGTGGAGGAACAAAAGCTCAGAACGAATTGGGTGATTATATTTTACCTATAGCAGCCATCCGTGGTGAAGGTACATCAAACGATTATTTACCCCCTGAGGTGCCATCGCTCCCAGCTTTTAGCCTTATGCGTGCTGTTTCGTCGAATATCAGGGATTTTGGGCGCGATTACTGGACAGGGACGGTTTATACCACAAATCGTCGAGTTTGGGAATATGATGATGAGTTCAAGAATTACTTGCGAAAATTGAGAGTAATGGCTGTAGATATGGAAACTGCAACACTGTTCACATGTGGATTTGCCAATCACATACCAACCGGAGCTTTGCTGCTGATCTCCGATCAACCGATGATTTCCACGGGTGTTAAAACCGACAAAAGCGATAAAATTATTACAGAAAATTTTGTGGAAGAACATGTAAAAATAGGTATCAAATCGCTCACAACGCTTATTAACAGAGGTTCAACTGTAAAACACCTGCGATTTGACTGGTAAAAACACGGATGTCAGATGACAGATGAATTAAGCTGCTAATTTGCGAGAAGCAATTAATAATTTTATGGCCAACATAACTTTCGATACATTAAAAAAAGATATTTCCAACCGGAATTTTGCTCCTATTTATTTACTGATGGGAGAAGAAGCTTATTTTATAGATCAATTAACAGAATTGCTGTTGGAAACAGTATTAACGGAGACCGAAAAGGATTTCAATATGCTCACTTTCTACGGTGTTGATTCCGATGTGAATAATATTGTTGCAGCGGCACGTCGTTTTCCAATGATGGCTGAATATCAGCTTATTGTTGTGAAGGAAGCACAGGAACTGAATAAGTTTGAACTGTTAGATTCTTATGCGAAAAACCCATTGAAAAGTACCGTATTGGTTATCAATTACAAACACGGTTCAGTTGATAAGAGAAAAGCGGTAATAAAAAATATAGAGAAGAACGGAGGAGTAGTATTTGAATCGAAAAAGTGGTACGAAAACCAGATTCCCGCTTTTATCAAAAGCTACTTTTCTGACAAGAATCTCAAGATCGACGAAAAATCTGCTCAAATGATTACCGATTTCGTCGGAAATGATATTAGTAAACTCATTCAGCAACTCCAAAAATTGGAAGTTTCTCTTCCCGAAGATTCCAATACAATTACATCTGAGCTCATTGAAAAAAACGTAGGTGTAAGCAAAGATTATAACAATTTTGAGTTGCTGAAAGCAATAGCCGAGAAAAACATTTTGAAAACCAACACAATAGTTGATTATTTTGGTAAAAATCAAAAAGATAATCCTAACATTGTAACTTTATCGGTACTGTTTAACTATTTCAGTAATTTACTGGAGTGTTTTTGGTTGCCACAAAAAAGCGAGCAAAATGTGATGTCGGCCCTAAACCTGAAATCATCGTTCTTTGCTCGCGATTATATGTCCGGCCTGCGAAATTACAATGCCGCCAAAGTAATGGATATCATCTCATACTTACGTATTTTCGATAGTAAATCTAAAGGGATTGATAATATTTCGGCTTCACCCGGTGATTTACTTAAAGAATTGGTCTACAAAATAATGCATTAATTTTTAGCTAACCAATTGAGAATAACTTCGCTTTTAGGGCTTTCCTTAGGCATTACAACATCTACTAGATTCCCTTTTTCGTCAATTAGGAATTTTTGAAAATTCCATGTTACTTCCTGATCGATTTTTCCATTTTCCGATTTCTTTGTCAGCCACTTATAAATAGGAGCCTGGTCATCGCCTGCTACACTTATTTTTTCCATCATTGGAAAAGTTACACCGTAATTAAGCGTGCAAAATTCTTTTATTTCTTGGTTTGAGCCCGGTTCCTGGCCTTTGAAATTGTTTGCAGGAAAACCTACGATAACAAGGCCTTTATCTTTATACTCACTATACAATTCCTGTAATTGCTCGTATTGCGGAGTAAAGCCACATTTCGAAGCCACATTCACAATCATCACTTTTTTGCCTTTAAACTGAGCCATGTTAAATTGATTACCATCGATGTCGGTAACTTTGAAATCATACAGATTTTTTGGCTTGTTGTTCTGTCCACATGCAACTAAAACAATAGCTACGAGAAGTAAAACTGAAAATACACCTTTTTTCATTTCTATTTATGTTTAGAGTTCTACAAATTAAATCATTTTTTCTCAATTTTCCTCTTTTACACAGTTTTATTTTATCTGATCGTTTTTCTATACATCATTTTTCGTGATCAACTAGCTAATTATCAGTAATTATATAGTGATATTAAGTTCACGAGAATCGATTATTTCCCTTTTGACTGGGGGATGTTTGCAATTTATTGTTTCTGGTGATGTTCGGGCGCATTCTATTTAATATTCATCATTTTTCTAAACGTAATTGGGAATATATCTTAAAATAATGTTTTGATATAAATAAATTTTCAGTAGTAATTGTATAATAACAAGTAACAATAATAATTACGCTTAATTACTTTTATATACAGATGAAAATAAAAGCAACAATGATATACAACCTCAATGTGGTTATAAATGTAAATCCAATAGATATATTTGTTTATTTTACGTTTTAACAAATCAAATAACATTGATTTTTTATATTATAACTATCTGTTTAACAATTATATATAAATAAAAAATGATTTTTAAGATCAGGTTTTACAAGCCTTTAACAGATAATAAATAAGATAATCGTTAAATATCTGGTATTTTTAGTATTTATATATCTATATATCATACTAATATAGTATGTTTATTAAGTTTTAATTTTATACACACTAGATAAAAATATAATTGTATACCTACGTTGAGAAACATTTGTATGCCTCATTGTTAACTTTTATAATTAACAAATATATCGGCTAGCTACTTATATTTGTAAATAATATTTTATACATTTGTATTCCAATCATAAGTTGAATATTTATTCATATTTATATTCTTACATCATGAGAGAACGAATTAGACAAATAATGGAGAATGAAAATCTGACGCCGGCTAGATTTGCTGACAGACTTCAGATTAATCGTGCCAATATTTCTCACATTTTAAATGGAAGAAATAATCCGAGCCTTGATGTCGTTTCCAAAATTTTATCGGAAATGCCATACATTAACACTGAGTGGTTGATAAATGGATCCGGTCAAATGTATAAAGATGGATTCAATATTGATTCTGTCCCCAGGGAGCACGATTTGTTCAACCAAAGCCCCGTTATTACAGCGAAGGATAAGGAAAGTGAACAAAAATCGGCTGTAATTGAGGTTAACAAGCCTGAAAAAAGTACTCAAATATCTGATAATAAAATCATTGAAGTTCAAAAAAACAGTGATAAGAAAATTAGTCAGATAATTATTTATTACAACGATAACACATTTGAGACCTTTATACCGAATTCACTAAAATAATCCATCTTAATTTTTCACTTGTCTTTATTTTTCTTCGAAAATGGGCATCTCTTTTCTCATTGAACTAAAACTATTTTAAAATCGAAGACTTAAATTGATCATTTAATTTCGTAAAATGTTAAACAACTAAAAAGACGTTGTAAATTGCATATAATTATTTGTATCTTTGGTTTTCATAATAACTGATCAATTGATATAAATTTGAATAAATTTAAAGTTATTTGATGATGTTGTAATAAAAATAATCAAATTTTGTCAGTTGTATGAAAATATCGGCCTTATCTTTTCGATATAAAACTATTTTCCACCGGCCTTATCATTTTAAGTCGCTAAAATGTTGATCGATGAAAGAAAATAGAACAAACACTCTGAACGAATCCATAGTTTATCCGGATCTCTCTTCAGACCAGATTGAAACTTGCCCCCTGGAGACTCCTAAACCCGCTTTACGTCTTATAGACGCCATTGTACTTATTATAGGTATCGTGATTGGTGCCGGAGTTTTCAGGACACCTTCGGTTGTTGCTGCAAATTCACCCGATTGGTTTTGGTTTTTAGGTGTTTGGGTTATGGGTGGATTGGTTTCTCTTATTGGAGCTCTCTGCTATTCTGAACTCAGCTCTGCCTTTCCAAGCGCAGGTGGAGATTATCATTTTTTAAAAACGGCTTTTGGTAAGGGTTTCTCGTTTTTATTTGCCTGGGCACGTATTACTGTTATCCAAACAGGTTCTATTGCTCTACTTGCTTATATTGCAGGTGATTATATGTCACAACTGTTCTCTATTGGCGAACATTCAGCTTCTTTTTACGCTATAGTGGTTGTGCTTATTCTCACTTTGATAAATATTTTAGGGATTCAGTTCGGAACAGGGCTTCAAAAGCTACTGACTGCATTGCAATTTATTGGCATATTAATAATCATCGCTGTTGGCTTCTTCGTTGAACCAGATGTCCCGTCAACAATGTTGAGCGAACCTGTACTATCATCTTCTTTTTCAACACTAAGTCTGGCTCTTATTTTTGTATTATTGACCTTCGGCGGATGGAATGAGGCGGCTTATATTTCATCGGAGTTGAAAACCGGAAGTAAGAACATGGCTTTTGTTCTCGTAACAAGTATTCTGATCATAACATTGGTTTATGTTCTCATAAACCTGGCTTTTTTAAATGTATTGGGACTTCAGGGTATGGCTGGTTCAGAAGCAGTAGGAGTGGATATGATGCGGGCAACTCTTGGAGAAAAAGGGGTTGTCTTAATAGGTACATTGGTGTCTCTATCTGCATTAACATCCTTAAATACAACTATTTTCACGGGAGCGCGATCTAATTATGCGTTGGGAAAGGACTTCAGTTTATTTTCATTTCTTGGAAAATGGAATGGGAAAAAATCTGCACCTGTAAACTCGCTTATTTTGCAAGGTGTTATTGCTGTTCTTCTGATTATTTTCGGGGCGTTTACCCGAAACGGATTTGAATCGATGGTAGATTTTACAGCTCCGGTATTTTGGTTTTTCTTTCTATGTACAGGTGTTAGCCTGATTGTATTGCGGGTGAAGATGCCCAATGTGCCAAGGCCATTTAAAGTTCCTCTGTATCCGGTTACACCAATTTTGTTTATTGGATTTTGTGCGTATTTATTGTACTCAAGCTTATCTTACACCGGAAAAGGAGCTTTGTTAGGAGTGATTTTGCTGATAATCGGGCTGATCTTTTATCTTCTTTTTAAAAATAAAGCACCGTTAAAAAAGTTATAACTTAAGTTGGTGTATATCGATTTAGTAAGAATTTCAAAATTTATTGAACAATTCTTTTTTAAAACAATTACTAATAATAGTGTCTTATTTCTCTAACAATTAAAATTACAAAAACATGAAATCAATGAAGTATGTAGTGGCTTTTTTATTGATCATTGGCTTTACAAAAGTAAGTGCTCAGGTTAACTTGGATGTTCCGTACGTTCCAACACCTATGGATGTAGTAGAGGCTATGTTAGACTTAGCTAAAGTTAGCAAGAATGATGTTGTGTACGATTTGGGATGTGGTGATGGCCGCATTGTTGTAACCGCAGCAAAAAAATATGGTGCTACCGGAATTGGTGTTGATTTGAATCCTGAAAGAATTAAGGAAGCTAATGAAAATGCCAAAGAAAAGGGAGTTGAAAAGAAAGTGAAATTCTACGAAGGAAATCTCTTTGATTTCGATTTTAGTAAAGCTTCGGTATTAACACTTTATCTGCTCCCGGATGTAAATCTGCAGCTTATGCCAAAAATATTGAAAGAGATGAAACCTGGAAGCAGGGTCGTTTCCCACGCTTTCGATATGGGTAACTGGGAACCTGATAAACAAATTTCTGTTGACGGCAGAACCGTATATTTGTGGACAGTTCCTAAAAGGAAAAAATAGATAACAGATAAAATAAGACTTAACAAGGTTTGTAACAATGTTTTAAACCAGATTTGCAACTTGCAGGTCTGGTTTTATTTTGAACGTTGAGATGGGAATTGAAAATTATAGTGTAAATTTGTACTCTATAAAGTTTTCATCAATGATTGTATATGATTTCACTGTTCGCTCAAACGAACAACTGAATTACCAGAATAACCTGATTAAGGTTACTCCGGCAAATAATGAAACATTGCCAGATATGTTTCCGGGACAATTTGTTCAGATCTTGGTAAATAGCTCACCTAATGTATTTCTTCGAAGACCTATTTCCATCAATTATGTTGATAAGGAAAACAACGAAATGTGGCTTTTGATCCAACGAGTTGGTGAGGGAACCCAAAAAATATGTGAAACATTGGTTGGAGAAACAATGAACATTATCTTTCCGTTGGGAAATTCTTTTACCATTTCGCAGGAAAACGGAAGATTCTTGTTGGTAGGTGGTGGGGTGGGTACTGCTCCAATGCTTTTTCTGGGTAAAAAGCTCAATGAAAAAGGTCTTTCGCCTGATTTCTTGTTAGGTGGACGTTCGCAAAGAGATATTCTACAACTAAACAATTTTGAGAAGTTGGGAACTGTTTATTGTACTACCGAAGACGGATCATTGGGTGAAAAGGGTTTTGTGACACACCATTCTGTTTTACAAAATAAAAAATATGATTTCATATATACCTGCGGCCCCAGACCTATGATGATCGCTGTAGCAAAATACGCTTTGGAAAAGAATATCGGATGCGAAGCATCTTTGGAGAATCTTATGGCGTGTGGCTTCGGAGCCTGCTTATGTTGTATTGAAAAAACGACCAGAGGAAATCTTTGCTCATGCACTGAAGGGCCTGTTTTTAACATCAAAGAACTCAAATGGATAGATTAAAAGTAAATATTGGGAACCTGGAGTTTCAAAACCCCGTAACAACTGCATCCGGAACCTTTGGTTACGGCACAGAATATGCTGATTTTATTGATTTAAATCGTCTGGGAGGAATTTTTGTAAAAGGAACCACACTTGAACCGAGACAAGGGAACGACTATCCGAGAATGGCGGAAACGCCATCAGGAATGTTGAATTCTGTAGGATTGCAAAACAAAGGTGTAGACTATTTCGCCGAACATATTTATCCCACGATAAGGGATTATAATACACATATAATTGTAAATGTATCTGGCTCAACTGTAGAAGATTATGTGAAATGTACAGAACGGCTTATTGATTTGGAAAAAGTTCCTGCTATTGAATTAAATATTTCCTGTCCCAACATAAAGGAAGGAGGAATGGCTTTTGGAACTTCTTGTGCTTCAGCGGCTCAAGTAACACGTGCGGTACGAAAAGTGTATCCTAAAACATTAATCGTGAAGTTATCGCCTAATGTTACCGATGTAGCCGATATTGCCAGGGCTGTTGAAGATGAAGGTGCCGATTCTGTTTCGCTCGTTAATACATTTCTGGGAATGGCTATCGATGCTGAAACAAGAAAACCAAAACTCTCTACAATAACCGGAGGTTTATCAGGTCCGTGTATTAAGCCTATAGCTCTGCGAATGGTTTGGCAAGTATATAATGCTATCAAAATTCCAATTATCGGGATGGGCGGAATTTCAAATACAGCCGATGCCATTGAGTTTATGCTTGCCGGATCAACCGCTATACAAATAGGAACTTATAATTTTATTGATCCTGCAATTTCCATGAAAGTAATAGATGGAATCATTGATTATATGGATAGGCATAACATAAAGTCAATCAGCGAAATAATAGGAAAGTTAGATATTTAATATATTTTTGATTTTATTTTACAGAATAATTTATCAAAATGAGTATTTATTTTGATATTATTTGACAAATTGAATAATTGATGTATCTTTGCAGATTAATACATCAAAACGGTACAGAATGTCAAATCTGATAATTCCAAAAGGATATAAACCACTTTTAAATCTGAGTCAAACCGAGCTCGGAATTAAGAAAATAAAAGATTTCTTTCAGCAGAATTTAGCTTCGGAACTACGTTTACGACGAGTCACTGCGCCACTCTTCGTAGAAAAAGGTACCGGAATTAATGATGATCTG
Source organism: Bacteroidales bacterium UBA1035 (assembly GCA_002316835.1). GTDB lineage: Bacteria > Bacteroidota > Bacteroidia > Bacteroidales > Dysgonomonadaceae > Petrimonas. The sequence goes on from DCEG01000014.1 coordinate 31,312, forward strand.
AATGGCGTTGAACGCCCTGTCAGTTTTCCAATCAAAGATATGAATGATACGGTTGCAGAGATCGTGCATTCATTAGCAAAATGGAAAAGAATGACACTTGCCGATTACGGCATAGAAAAGGGGTATGGCATTTATACCGATATGAACGCCATTCGTGCCGATGAAGAATTAGATAACCTACATTCGCTTTATGTTGATCAGTGGGATTGGGAGATGACTATAGACGAGAAAGATAGAAGTATTTCTTTTCTAAAAAATGTTGTTGAGCGAATTTATAGTGCCATGCTTCGTACCGAATATTTGGTTCATGAAGCTTTTCCACAATTAAAACCGGAACTTCCCCGTGAAATAACATTTATTTCATCTGAAGATCTGCTGCAAAAATATCCAACCCTATCGGTGAAAGAGCGCGAGGATGCCATTTCAAAAGAATGCGGAGCCGTATTTATCATTGGTATCGGTGGAAATTTGTCTAACGGTGAACCACACGATGGCCGTTCGGCCGATTATGACGACTGGACAACCCTTAACGAAGAGGGATTCGAGGGACTTAACGGCGATTTACTTGTTTGGAATTCAGTACTTGAAAGAGCTGTAGAACTGTCATCAATGGGAATTCGTGTGGATAAGGAAGCCTTGCAGAAACAACTTAAAATCAGAAATCAGGAAGAGAAACTAAATCTGTTCTTTCACAAACGATTAGTTAACGATGAACTTCCGCTATCCATTGGTGGAGGAATAGGACAATCTCGCTTGTGCATGTATTACTTGCGTAAAGCACATATAGGTGAGATTCAGGCAAGTATCTGGTCAAAAGAGATGAGAAAAGAAGCTGCCGAAAACGATATTTTTCTGATTTGATTTTCAGACAAAAGAACCAAGAACCAAGACAAAGACATATGTAGTGCGGTATAAACCAAGTACCGTATGACCCCTGTCAACCGCAGGCAGGGATTACTGGGCTGACGGTTTGTTACTTTGTCACAGGTGTTAACCTAAATTGGTATTTCTGCTAACTTTTTTATACTTTTACAAATCTAAAACAAAATGGTGTTATGTCTGTAAAAATTGAAGAAAGTTGGAAAACAAGACTAAGTGACGAGTTTGAGAAACCTTACTTTAAATCACTGACAGATTTTGTACGTCAGGAGTATTCTACACGAACTATTTATCCACCGGCGAAGCTGATTTTCAATGCTTTTGATGAGTGCCCGTTCGATCAGGTGAAAGTGGTTATTGTCGGACAAGATCCCTATCATGAACCGGGACAAGCCCATGGATTGTGTTTTTCGGTGAATGATGGAGTGCAGATTCCACCATCATTGGTCAATATTTACAAAGAAATCCACGATGATTTAGGTACACCCATTCCTAAATCGGGAAACCTGGAGCGATGGAGTAGGCAAGGGGTTCTTCTTCTGAATGCAACACTTACCGTTCGTGCACATCAGGCGGGCTCACACCAACACAAAGGATGGGAAGAATTTACCGATTCTGCCATTTATCATTTAGCCAACGAACGTGAAAATTTGGTTTTTATTCTTTGGGGCGCTTACGCGCAACGAAAAGGTGAGAATATAGATGCGAATAGACATCTTGTGTTAAA
>DCEG01000014.1:33115-70445 GCA_002316835.1 Bacteroidales bacterium UBA1035
TTTAGCAAAACAAATGCTTATTTACAAGCGAATGATATTTCTCCAATCAATTGGTGAGCAAAAACAAGGTTTTTCAGATGATTTTATCCGACTTTTATCGGTTTTCAGCAAAGAATATCACCGGACAAGAAGTTAAAATGTCCGATTTTCGAGGGAAATTTATATTGATTGTAAACACTGCCAGTAAGTGTGGGTTTACTCCGCAATACGAAGGTTTGGAAAAATTATATATGAAATATAAGGATAAGGAATTTGTGATTCTCGGATTTCCCTGTAATCAGTTTGGCAATCAGGAACCGGGTGATGAGAGAGCAATTGTGGAAGGCTGTTTGCTGAATTACGGAGTTTCATTTCCGATGTTCTCCAAAATAGAAGTGAATGGAGAAAATACTCATCCTATCTATAAATTTCTAAAAAGCAAATTAAAGCATTTATTTGGTGGTCGTGTCCGGTGGAATTTTGAGAAATTTCTGATAGACAATAACGGAAAACCGTTAAAACGATTTGCTCCCTGGATAAAACCCGAAAAGATAGATAACTATTTGTCTAAACTTATTTAAACAATTCCTATGCTTGTTAGTCTTTACAATAAATTTCAAATGAAATGAAAAATAAAATAAGCTTTCTTTTAGTTGGCTGGCTTTTAGCTCTCGCTACTTTTTCGCAATCTATTGATTATGATCCGCAAGACAAAGTGATCTTTGAAGAATATGCAAAAGCTGTAAAACCGTTTCAATCGAAATCAAAAGAATTGATTCTACAAAAAACAGCAGAATTTTTTCTCGAAAAACCTTATGTTGCCGGAACATTAGACAAAAAAGATATCGAAAAATTGGTGATTAATTTACGTGAATTCGATTGTGTTACTTTCGTGGAAACAGTTATAGCTCTTGCCAATACAACAGCATCAAACGATTTGACTTTCGATAACTTTGCTTCGCAATTGAAACAGATCAGGTATCGCAATGGAGTTATTGATGGTTACGATTCGCGGTTGCATTATACTTCCGACTGGGCTGAAAACAACGTTGAAAAGAAAATTTTATCAGCAAAGAGTCAAGAATTGGGTGGAATTCTAGAAACAAAAAACATCGACTTTATGACCTCTCAACGTTCAGCTTACAACGCATTGAAAACCGATGATGAGATGCTTGGAAAAATCAAGAGTATCGAGAATGATATAAACAAAAGAAAAGGATTTTACTATCTTCCTAAAGAGAAAATAACGTCGAAAGAAGCAGAAATTCCTCACATGGCCATGATTGCTTTTACCACTTTGATAAAGGGCTTAGATACAACGCACACAGGCTTCGCCTATAAAAAGAACGGCAAGCTGACTTTTATCCATGCCTCGAGCGCGAAAAACAAGGTGGTACTTGATGAGAAAACGTTAAGTGATTATTGCAAAGGACAAAAATCGTGCACGGGAATTATGGTAATGCCTGTTCTTTAATTTTATTCGAAAGAACGATCGTTGTTGTCATTGGTTTTCTTTTTCTTTTCGCCCATAAACCATTTATCAGCCTTTTTGAACGCTGTGTTTACAAGAATGATTAACACCGTAGAAATCAAAAGTTCTATGTATAAGCCTAACCCGGCAAGAGAGCCTAAGGCCGCGCTACACCATATTGTTGCAGCAGTTGTAAGTCCTTGAACATTAATGCCTCTGTGTAAAATAACGCCCGCACCCAGAAACCCGATACCCGTAATAATTTGTCCAATTATTCGAGTGGGATCTCCACCGTTTTCGGTTAGCATTACGTTGATAAGCACATAAATACTTGCACCAACCGCTACCAGGGTGTTGGTACGGAATCCGGCGCTTTTATTGTTTATCTGGCGCTCCAATCCTACAGCTCCACCGGCAGCCATTGCCGCGAGTAAACGAAAAATAAACTCCAATGTTGGCATAGCTAAAAATCAATTTCCCCTTCCGATTATTTTATCGGCGTTGGTTGCAAAGATATTCATTTTTTGCAATTCTGATGAAGTGAGGACCGGAATTTCCGTTTTTTTGTATTCTTCAACCGGGATGAGTGTGTAGTTGAGTTTCCCTTTTTCGGTATATTTTCTCACCCAAACCAACGAATAATCGCACGATTCAATCTTTACCGGACTATCCTCATCTGCCTTGCTAATAACAATTTCGGCCAACGCTCCACCATCGGTATTTACTTTTTGCTGATTAGATATGAAATTACCGAGCGAATAATAGACCACCGACTCAATCTCTCCATCCACTTTATTTTTAACCAACGGTTGCACTACGTGCGGATGATTTCCGATAATGATTCTGACACCGTTTCTGAAAAGAAAATCAGCTAGTTTTTTCTGTTCATTATTCGGATAAGTTACATATTCATTGCCCCAGTGCATGTTGGCAATAACTATATCGGGGTTATAAAGTTGTGTGAGGCGCAAATCGCTTTTCATTTGCAATGTATCAATGACATTTACGATATTGGGTGCGGTAACCGGAAGTCCATTAGTGTCGTAAGTATAATTTAGAAAAGCAATTCGGATACCGTTTTTGATTATCATCAGCGGATAGTTTAATCCTCGTGTATTTTTCGATTTGAATGCTCCGGTATATTTTATTCCGATGGAATCCAGCACACCGAGCGTACGTTCAAAACCTTTACGGCCTTTGTCAACTACGTGATTGTTTGCCAAAAAAAACAAATCGAAACCTGCATCTTTCAGCCCGAAAGCGAACTCATCGGGAGTACTGAATTGCGGATAACCGGAATAGGGCTTTCCTCCTAAACTGGTTTCGAAATTCACGCAAGCGATATCCACTGATGAAATTTTGTCCTTTAGTAAATAAAAACATGAATCGTAGTTATATCCCGTTTGGGTTTGTGCTGCGCGCACTTGTGGAAGATGTTGCATCGCATCACCGGCAAAGAGTAATCTTACTCGTTTTTCCTGTGCTTGAGAAAGCGAAAAGATGAGCAGAAGAAGTAAAGTTGAAACAAGGATGCGCACTGACAGTAATTTTATTATCCGTCAGACCGCTTGGAGCGGTCGGACGGGGAGTTACGAATACTGATTCTCAATTTTTTCCTTAATTACCCTCGCCGGAGGAATATTTGCCGGTTTCGGTTGCAGCGTGTAATTGTAAGTTTGTTTATCTTTCAACACTTCTTTTGCTTTTTTCAACGCCGGATCATCCTGAAGTTCATAAATCAACACACCTTCTTTGTAGTAATATCGCTGAACTATATCGGTCTCGATCATTTGCTTAATGTCTTTCTTAAAAAGTTCCAAATCGCGATCGAGATTGGGTTGCAGCTTATTTTCCAACGCTTTGAATTCTTGAGAAGCTGTGTCAAAATATCCTTCGAACTCCATAATGTTTTTCAACGATTGCAACTGACGGCTACTCATTTGATCGTACTGGAAATCTTTAGTTTTCACAAACTGCTTAAACTGCTCGTAATCGGCATCAGAAAGGTGAAAACTCTCGGGTGACGCAATAGTCGGGTGTTTTATTGCCCAATTGGTAACCCAATCGAAAATAATGTTTTCGGCAATTAAGTAATAACCAATGGTTCCGCCTTTTTCCTGCGGAATGACGTAATCCGGTGTAATGCCGCCGCCATCGCGAACTTCGCGGCCGTTTTTAGTTTTGAAAACATTGGTCAGGCTATCGGGAACGCGAGCCACGCTTCCGTCAGGATTGCGATGAGAATAGTCAAGTGCTTGAATACAACGTCCGCTCGGGATATAATATTTCGATGTGGTGATCTTGATATTTCCGCCGTAAGGCAAATCACGCGGCGTTTGCACAAGCCCTTTTCCAAAGGAACGGTTACCAATAATGACAGCTCGGTCCAAATCTTGGAGCGAACCGGCAACAATTTCTGATGCAGAAGCCGAACCCGTATCAATCAGTACAACAATAGGCATAAGTGTATCTATCGGTTGGTTTTGAGTGTGGTACGATCTGTCCCATTGCTTTACTTTTCCTTTGGTAGAAACAATTTCCAACCCTTTCCGAACAAAAAAGTTGACAATATTAACCGCTTCATCCAAAATACCGCCACCGTTTCCGCGAAGGTCTATAACCAACGATTCAGCGCCTTTTTTCTTCAAATCCAAAATTGTTTCCTTTACCCGGTTCGAACTACCGTTCGTAAATCCTGAATAATGCAGATATCCCACTTTGTCATCAAAAACAGTAGAGTAGGTGATGGGATCCATTTCTATTTTCTCGCGAACGATTGTGATTTCGCGTGTTTTGGTTTCACCCGGACGCTGAATTTTCAGTTTTAACGATGTTCCCGGTGTCCCTTTCAACTTATCGCTCACATCTTTTACGGTTGCTTTGCGCATATCTGCGCCGTCGATTTCCAGAATGGCATCGCCGGCCTTCAGTCCTGCCTTATCAGCCGGAAGTCCTTTGTATGGTTCATTAATAATCACCTGATTGTTGTTGTACGAAATAATCGAACCAATACCGCCATACTCGCCGGTAGTCATAAATTGCAGATCACCGATATTTTCTTCGTTGTAATATTCCGTGTAAGGGTCCATTCTCGCCAACATATTTCGGATGGTTCCGTTAACCAAACTATCTACTTTTATACTGTCCACGTAAAACATATCCAGCTCTCTGATAACAGAGTTAAAAATATCGATGCTTTTGTTTATATCGAAATACCGTTGGTTTTTATCGGCTTGTGTGGTTTGAGCTTTAACATTTATCGTTAAAAACACGATTAATAAAAGAAAAGGAATTTTTTTCATATCCGGGTTTATCCTAAAACGTTCGTTTTGAATTTAGTTTCTGTATTTAGCTGACAAAGAAACGAATTTTTCAGGAAATTATTCGTTTGTTTTAGTTATATGTTTTTAAAATTGAGTGTCAAATGACGTTTTTAAATTATCTTTGAGACGTTTTTTGTAAAAATAGTATTCTTGTATGAGTAATTACCTCCGTCATATTCTTCTCCCTGCTTTTGTTGGTTTTATAATTTTTACGGTAACCTGCCTGATCAGTTCCAGTGATGTCCCCGATCTTCCTCAAATCATAGCGTGGGACAAGATCGCTCATTTCGGGATGTTTTTTGTGCTATCGGCAGTTTCGTTGTTCGATTATTATCGGTTGCATGATGGCAAACCGAAGATGAACCGCTGGATTTTTTGGGGATTTGTTCTCCCTGTAATATACGGAGGAGCGATAGAGCTACTGCAGAAATATTTTTTTCGTTCAAGAAGTGCTGAGATGGCCGATTTCATTGCCGATGTGCTTGGTTCTCTGACTGCATTGATAATCGCTTTATTTTTATACAAAAGATTTCAAAAACAGGAAAAAAAACTATCTTTGTAGGAGAATGAGCGAGGGGCGTTGAGCAAAGAGCTCAGAGTAAAAAAGGAATAATTTTGAAAAACCATCATAAAACTATGTTTAAAGAATTACTTTTTATCTTTTTATCGGTTTTATTGTTAGCAGCTTGCAACACATCCACAAAAAAGAGCAGTGAAAACACGGCTGATCAAGACACTGTACAGGTTAGAGATGCCGATGACAGACAATATTTGGTGAAAGTTGGAGATATGGCTCCCGATTTTGAAATGACACTTCCCGAAGGCGGAAAAGTAAAGTTATCTGACTTGCGTGGAAAAGTGGTTATGCTGCAATTTACAGCCAGTTGGTGCGGGGTTTGTCGAAAAGAAATGCCATTTATCGAAAAAGATATCTGGCTGAAACATAAAGATAATCCACAATTTGCTTTGTACGGAATCGACCGAGAAGAACCCGCCGAAAAAATTCAGGTATTGCGCGATGCTACCGGCGTTACTTATCCCATTGGAATGGATCCGGATGCCGGTATCTTCGGACTTTATGCGGAAAAAGAAGCGGGTATTACTCGCAACATCATTATTGATCGCGATGGTAAAATAGTGATGCTCACCCGTCTGTTCGAAGAAGAAGAATTCAACGAAATGGTATCAGTAATCGATAATTTATTAACCCATTAACACAAACTTTTATGAAATACGAAGATTTAAAAATTTTAGATGAACTTCGTGAAAAAGGAAGTATAACCGAAGAAGAATATCAGCGTGAAAAAGCGAAAATTTTGAATGAAACAACTTCATCGTCATCATCTTCAAGTGGTGTTAAACCTCTTTTCGGACTGGAAGAGAACACGTATCTTATGTTAATGCACCTTTCGCAATTTTTAGGATTGGTAATTCCATTGGCCGGATTTGTTGCTCCGGTTATCATGTGGATAATGAATAAGGATACCAATACCAATGTCGACCTGCATGGCAAAAATATCCTGAATTTCACCATCAGTTATTTGATTTATACTGCAGTTTTGGCAATTACTATTATCGGTATTCCGCTGTTATTTGTTTTGGGTATTATCTACATTATTTTCGTTATCATGGCCGCCCTTAAAGCCAATAACGGTGAATACTGGAGATATCCGTTTATCATTCAATTTTTTAAATAATGAGTGAAAACGTTCTTATAAAATACACCGGAGTACAGCTCAACAGAGACGAGAATATTATCCTGCGCGATGTAAATCTGGAGGTTAACCGTGGCGATTTCCTGTATATTATTGGTAGAGTGGGGTCGGGCAAGAGCACATTGCTGAAAAGTATGTATGCCGAGCTTCCGATAGAATCGGGCGATGCACGCGTTTTCGATTATCACCTGCAAGACCTGAAAAGAAAGCAAATTCCTTACCTGCGCCGTAAAATAGGTATCGTTTTTCAGGATTTTCAATTGCTTATCGATCGCACGGTAGAAAAGAATCTGGAATTTGTGCTTAGGGCAACGGGATGGAAAGATAAAACGCTCATTAAAGACCGTATAAACGAGGTGTTGACGCAGGTAGGTATGCAAAACAAAACCTACAAAATGTCGCACGAACTTTCGGGTGGAGAGCAGCAACGCGTGGTAATTGCCCGAGCGTTGCTCAACTCACCGTTGCTGATCCTTGCCGATGAGCCTACGGGAAACCTTGACCCGGAAACGGGCAGTCAGATCGTGGATTTATTGCAGGATATTGCGGAAAAAGGTACCGCTGTGATCATGTCCACCCACAATTATTCTATTGTTCAAACTTTCCCCGGCCGGATTATGAAATGCGAAAATGCGGAGCTGGTGGATTTGAAAAGCGCCGATAGTTAATTGCGAAAAATAACGCGTTAATTTTAAAAACTCAGATACTATGAACATTAATAAAAAATTCTTCTTAAAATCATCCTTGTTGATTTTATGCTGCACGGTGTTATTTTCATGCACAGAAAAGAAAAGCGCTGTGGCAGAGAATAATACTGATTCAGAGTATTACGTTGCTGCCTATATCTGGCCATCGTGTCATCACGACGAACGTTTTGGGGATATGCTGTGGCCGGAAGGAATCGGTGAATGGGAAGTGATCAACAAAGGAAATCCACGGTTTGAAGGACATTATCAGCCGAGACTTCCGTTATGGGGAAACGAAATGGATAACGATCCGAAGGTCGTTGAAAAATGGATCGATCTGGCAGTGGAGCACGGAGTTAATGTTTTCGTTTATGACTGGTACTGGTACGATGAAGGGCCTTTTCTCGAAAGCGCTTTGAATGACGGGTTCCTGAAAGCAGAAAACAACTCGAAGATGCAGTTTTATATCATGTGGGCCAACCACGATGTAAGACGAAATTACTGGAATGTACACAAATACAAAGACGATACGTCCATTTTATGGAATGCCGTAGTAGATGAAGAAAATTTTAAAATAATTGTTGACCGGGTAATCAACCAATACTTTAAAAAGCCGAATTATTTTAAAATAGACGGAAAACCGGTGTTCTCGATTTTCAGTATCGATAAGTTGATGGAGAGTTTCGACGGCGATACGAAAAAAACGCGCGAGGCGTTGGATTATTTCCGGGAAGAAGTTAAAAAAGCAGGATTTCCCGATCTGCATATTCAATGGAACCAGGGAGGAGGCTCCATTATGTCGAAAGAATCGGCAGAACGATTCTCAAACCGGGTAAACGAAATGGGATTCAACAGTGTTGCTATGTACAATATGGGTGGACTGAACGAAGATTACCTGATTTACGGTGATAATTCAAGAAAAATCAGGACACAAATGGACTCTATTCTGAACATTCCATTGTTTCCGTGCGTATCTGTCGGTTGGGACGACACACCACGTTTTCCTGCAAAAGGGATGAAAGATGTGGTTCATTATCACAATACTCCCGAAAGTTTTGCTGCCTTATTATACAAAGCAAAACAATATGCCGACAGCCATCCCGAACAACCTAAACTCATCACTATTAATGCCTGGAACGAATGGGTGGAAGGGAGCTACCTTTTGCCCGATATGCAGCACGGATTTGATTATCTGAAAGCAGTGAAAGATGTGATGAGTGGTGAGTATGAGCCATAAAATAAAACAACATAGAAAATACTGCATCTGTTATTGATTAAAATTTATTCGCAAACTCAATCCCGCATTTGTATTGGAGGTGGGATATGCCGATGACGACACCAACGGCATATTGATGATTTTATCGAAAAAGGCACGAAGGGTAAGCGATCGGCTCAGTGCATAATCGGCAGAGAAACGGATGCTGGTAGTCTTTAGTCCGCTGGTGGCTTGCGTGAATCCGTCTTCGATTTTGCGGATGAGTGCATCGGTGATTTTATGTGAAATATCTACCCGAATATTCAAGTCGTTATTAAATTCGGGCAAGTTGCTAACATTGCTCTGATTCGATTGTTGAGAACGATTTATGCGCGTACGCCGCCTGTCGGCTTTTATCGAATTGGAGCCAAAACCGATGATGCGGTTAAAATCGGGCAATCGATAACCCAGTCCGAAAACGATATCATTGTCATTGGTTTCTACGATCTGATACGACGTGATATTCAGATTAAGCGAACGCGTGCGGTTAACACGGAAATTCAGTGTCATATTGTTGTCCAACACACCACGCGCTTCAATAAGTGGGCTGAAGCTTTCAATAAGGTTCACAGCTGAAATATCGTAAGGCGACGAGGGAACAGGCGAACCGGTTAGTACATCGCGAATATATCCCAAATCGGAATTATCGTTCATTGGCACCCAATTAAGGAACGATGAAAATGCTCCAACCCGGTACTGCGAAACATACTTGTGTGTAATTATCAGCGTTTTGAAGTTGTTTTGCAGCACAGGAAGCATCTGCAACACATTATAAGAGACGTCCCAATTGGGCAAAATCGACAACAGGTCGGGGAAAGCAGTCAGTTCGACTTTATTTGCATTCTTTCCCGTATAAGCCGCCAAAAAAGCCGGAATTAGCACATCTGTCGAATTGAGATTGACATCGCCGTTGGCGGTGCTGAAAGGTTGATCTTTAAACGCTGTTTCGGCAATAAATCCCCGATTGGGATACGTGGAGCTTTGATACTCAGCACGTACTCTGTTTGCCAGTGCTTCCCGATTTAACAAAAACCGGTTAAACGATGCCGAAGCATAATCGTTTCTTGCCGTTGAGTTCTCAAAAGACGACGCTAACGAGATGGTGCTTATGGCAAAACTTCCGCCGTAAAGTTTGGGCATTCTGTTGAACATAAATTGAATTTCGGTGCGCCGGTTATTTTCGTACAGCGCGTTCAAATCAATTCTTAACCCTCGAAAAGGCTCAATGGTGGCGTCTATCCGCACATTTTGCGTTTGGTTGTAAATGGCGGGCGAGATATTGTTCGTATTTTTCACTAACCAGTTATTGGCATCGGCCTTTTCCAGAAAGCGTTCGCCGCCATCAAAACCAAAAGCGAAACCCAACCCCGGAATGAAACCGTTTGGGGTATTGGATTGACCGAAGAAATCTCCAATCATCGGGTCGAAACCGGGAATATCGGTGCGAGATTTGTAACCCAAGTTTACGTTCACGCTTCGCACCATCATCAAACCACGGGCAAGGTATTGTGCAATATCACGTCCGATATTGTTATTCCTGGCAACCGGTTGATTTGTTGCTTCAAATCGTTGGTTGGTATTTCTCAAAAAGCCTATTTTATTGTACAATTGCACCAGATTCAATCGTGTATTTGCGGTTATCGACATATCGTTCTGAACGAAATTGCCGATATTTTCATCGCGAATAAATGCGCCGCATTCCCACCGATAACGTGAATTGTACGCCGCGCTCGAACTTATCCAATCCAAGACCGGAATGGCAGCAAACGGAAGTGTGTAGGTTACATCCGCTGTTTGCTCGTAATTGAGCGGTTTACCGAGGTTCTGAATGCTTTGGATCACAGAATCTTTCCAAATTTCGTAATCGTCTCGATTGAGTTTCTTGTTCACCTGCAAGTACGGTTCTTCAATTTCGGCAATGGTTCCCGAACGAAACGAGGTTTTCAGATTTCGGGTTAAATCCCAGACAATTGAAAAATTCCTGTCCCAGATAAAGTTTTGACTAAACGTGAGCAACTGTCGTTGCGATTGCATTATTCCCGATAAATATGCATTTAAATCGCGCAACTGAGTTTCCTGATAGTTTCGCATCAGGTTGGAACTGATTTGGATATTGTTGGGTAAATAATTAAAATTGATAGACTTAATAAACTTCAACCAGCCCGAAGTGCTTTTTATGTTTTTAAAAGGTTCAAACGGTTTCACAAACGGCGTATAAGCATAATTCGTCTGCAATCGCTGATGAATACTATTGTTGTATTCGGTTTCGGGATTTTGGTAGTGATTTTCGTTGTAAGAGTATCCGAAATTGAAATTTGCAGGATCATACGGCATTGGATTCTTACTTTTAATGTCCACTTTCACGTTGTTCAAGCTCAGGCTTTTGTTTACAGTTTGTGTGATGGCAAGGTTATTAATCGAATCCTTTTCTTGTTGATTTCGGGTATTTTTCAATGATTCCGAAAGCAGAATATCCTGATCGAGCGGATCGTACTGCGGTGCGGTTGTTTGATTGGAATACGAATAATAGAACGGCGCCGATATTTTTGCCTGTTCAGGCAGGAATCTTCCAAGTTCCATATTCATAGCCACGTTTATTGATGAAAAATCATCGTTCCGACGTTCCAGCAAACTTTGGTCGAGCGCACCAAAGCCAACTGTTTCTTTTCGTCCCGAAACGTTTACCGATCCTATATCCGACAGAGCAAGCTGAACGTTTCCTTGTGCTGCCCAGCCGCCTTTTTCATCGAATTCGCTTAGCCGAAGTTCGTTTACCCACACTTCGGACGATTTGTTGGTGTTGGAGTTGTTTCTAACGCCAATCATCACCACTTTTATTTCGGATAACGACGGATTTCCCATGATCGTCAATTGATTGTCCGGTTTTTGCGGATCGGCTTCCGAATAGGGTGTAAGATACGTTACGCCGCTTCCTCTTCGTTTTTCGGCATTGCGTTTGAGCTTAAGGTTCGTAAGCGCTTCCAACGGAAAATCGAACATATTTTCGGGTTTCCAAACCGTTTCCTGATGTTCGGGAATGTTCGTGCTGTAATGTCCGGCAGGAGTTAATTTGAGCGGAATTTCATACTCGTAATAGTTGTTCCGGTAATCCGAACCGATACGTAAAAAAACACTCATTTCATCGTCTTGCAAATTTGTGGCGTCGTCAGCTAATTCTTCGGCATGGACAAACAGTTGCAGGCGTTTATAGCGGCGCAAATCGTACATCGTGTTTTTATAAACTGCCCGGGAATCACCGGGATCGAGATTACTCACTTTCAGAGCAATGGCTTGTTCGTTTTGTTGACGAAGCTGTGGTTGGCTTGGATCCAAAATACGCGTCACTCCCGGTGGAAGAACATAATTCACGGGCGAACGGTCACCGTTTTCTTCGATGTTTACGGTTGAAATTTCCAATTTCCCCAATCCTGAAATTGCACCGCCCGATTGCAGGTTTTGTGTGTATGAACGCCATTCGCTGCGCACGAGTTCCAGTGTGGCAAAACGAAGAAAAATCGGTTGTTCAAAGTCGGTAAGGAATATTCGCATAAAACGGATGTTATTGAATCCTCGAATATTGCCTATACGGGACTGATAATCGCGAAGGGGAATTTTAAACTGATACCAGTTCACTTTACCGGTTTCGCCATTACGAAGCGAAATGCTTACTTCGCGCTTATCTACGATAAAATTGGTCCCAACCGCCATATTTCCGGGACGCAGTTGCACCTTGTACTGGTAGTACGATTCGTTCTCGTTCAGCGTATTGTCGTTGTCGATATCTTCCACGTCGGGTGTGACGCGCGAAGCAGTGGAATAGGGTGCATCGTCTGGTGTAAGCGAGTTTCCTTCTGTGCCGTTGTAATATTTATATCTATCCAGAATGCTTAATTGTTCCCGGTCTTGTTCTTGTCCCCTATAATGCCTGAAATTGTCTCCCGAAGGGTCATTCAGCGGTGAATGTTTGTCGGCTTGCATTCGCGATAATGTTTCGCCCGAAAGCTTGGGTGTAATTTCGTTCAAATAAGTAGAGTAGGTGGGGAACGACTTTTCTTCTTCGGTACTCAATCCGTTCAATCCCACGTCCTGAATGCGGCGAGATTCGTTTCCCTGCGAATTATCGAACGCATAAACAGTGGATTGCCTTAACGGATATTTTCCCCAAACACTTGTGCCTACGGCAGTTGCATCACCATTTACAGGCAGTCCGTTTTCGAAAAACTTTTTCCCGTCTTTCAGCACATCTTCCGAAATTTCGCCGAGGTTGAAATATAAATCGCCGCCACGGGCTGTTCCCGGCTCATCGTTTACAAACGGGTCCATCAGCCAAAATTCAATGTATTCGATATTTGCCGTTTCAAAATCGCGTGTGTCCATCCGGCGCGTAATTCCACCCCAGCGGGTTCTCGGATTCAGCAATTTTCCTTCAGAATTGATGTTGGTGTCTAAGTTATACGGCCCGCGTTCGTCGGGATAAAACGAAATATTTAACGCCGGAATGATAGGCGGTTCGCCGTAAACAGCATCTTTGTTGGGAAAAATCTCACGTTCGTAAATTTCACGCACCAGGTGGTTCGAGAGTTGTTCTTTATCGTTTTTTATGTGCGTGGGTGTGAGTGATGAATTCCTGCGCGTGAACAGCCCGTCGACGTAAAACCAAGCCATTTGCGCACGATTTCTCCCGTAATCGATATTGTTGGACAATGCTGCTTCGGGAAATAAGCCGGTGGAAGTGTTGTTAAAAGGCGTGGATGCCAGCGACCAGCCATAAGGCGAGCGCAGATCGATACCCGAAGTAGAAGTCTCAAAATCATCGAGATACGAGTATCCACCGGTGTATTTGTTGCGGTAATGTCCCGGAATCATGTGGGCAAATTCCAGATTGGCAGTCAGTTGCGATGGGGTGGTGGCTTCCACGAAGGGCAACATATCAAGTAGATTGGTAAGCGCATACGATTGTTTTTTAAACGAAGTGTTCAATCCCCAAAGCGTGTTTTTAACCGATTCTTCGCCAAAAGTGGTTTTCATGGTGAGCGGTTTCTCATAGTAATGCATAATGGTAGCGCCAACCGTAAAATTTTTCGAAAAATCATATGCCAGATTCAATCCCATCATCGTTTTGCGCTGCATATTGAAGAGTGTTTGGTTTTCGAGCGATACGGTTACAGGTGTTCCCGCATCCAAAATTGCCTGATTAATAATATTTACCGTTCCCGAAATGTAATCCACCGTGTAATCGGCGCCCTCGGTTAAGGTAACGCCGGCAGCGGTAACTCTCACTGAACCGCGAGTAACGTTCATCGCATTCAGGTTGATTTCCGCACCGGAACTGCCCCTGTATTCGCCCGAAATTTTGAACTTGTTTTTTTCGGTAATTTGTCGGGCAACGGTCAGCGTGGAGTCGTAAAGCTGCTGATAGACATATTTATCGGCAATGGCATCATTTCCAATCATTTTTCGCAAATGCGACCCGAAAGGTTCTACCACGGGAAAAATAATCCGTCCGTTTTCTGCCATTATGGTGTATCCGTCGATGAAATCGAAAATCCCGTCGGGATAGGGGTCGTTTTTCGAGTTCAGGTTATCAAGATTCATCACTTTGAGCAGCAATTCTTTGCGGATATCTCCGTCGGGAATGTAATTCAGGTAAACGCCCGTGGTATCGCTTTGGTAAGTGATGTTGAGCCTAAACCGGTCTTTTTGAATGTTGTAAGCGCTATAACCCAAGGCGTAAATGTTTTTCATCATCAAATCCCACGTGTAAGCTTGCGGCGAAAGAGAAACAGGCTTTAGCAATTTTAAAAAAAGAGCACCGTTTTGATTGGAAACCGTACCGGTGGTTTCGCGACCGATATTGCTCGAGAATTCGCCTACCTGATACGCTTTTCCGTTGTACGTGTATTCGAAAGCCACGGCCAGCACTTCGTCCGCCTGTAAAGGCGTGCGCAGCGATATATAGCCTAGTTGGGGCTGAAAAGTGTATTCGGACGAAGCGAGAAGTCGGGCGTTTTCAATCTTTTCGTAATCGCGGCCGATAATCACATTTGCCGGAAAGACATTAGCTGTTTGGCTGATATCGCGAGCGACGACATATGTTGAAATAAGTTGCTGATACATCGTGTTGGCATCGTTGTGCGGAACGATATCTGCGCCGGCAGGCGACCAAAAAAGATTGTGAATGGTGCTGTGCTCAGCCAGATCGGCAAATGCCAGAATATTACGCGATTGGTCGTAATTGCTTCGTTTGTTGGTAATCCACACTTCCATTCGAGTTATCGAAACTGCCGATTGAACGTAAGGAAGTTTTGCCAAAGCTCTGTCATAATTATCCCTAAAGTAGTAACTTAAGAAGAAGTGACGATTTTCGTCGTATTGATCAGCCGAGATTTCGAAAGGTGTGGTTTGAACGCCGCCACGCGAATTAACAGTCTTCGATTCTGATTCCTGTTGCGACAAAACCGTATTCACACGTAATTTTCCGAACTGTAAATCGGATTTTATCCCAAAAAGTGCCATACCGCCGTTGATAAGTGAGTTACTCGTTGTCATACTCACGTTTCCGGCTTCAATGTTTTTAATGATCTCGTCTTCACCGCCCTGATAAGCCAGTTTGATGCGTTTGGCATCAAAATCAAACGTAGCATCGTTGTTATAATTCAACCCGAAATTGATTTTATTGCCGACTTTTGCGTTCACGTTCAGTTGAATTTGTGGGTCTAAATCAAAGGTGTTTCGTTTGCGGGCACGTTCAGGAAGGGTTGGGTTGTCGATTACGGTTCTTTTCAATCCGGTAGTGAGTTCCACCGAACCTTGTGTGGTAATTTGTACTCCGCCGGGGCCGAAAATATCTTCCAATAAATTATTGCTTTTTCGTATGTTGAACAGCGAAAACTGTTGTGCGGGTGGTTCGGCTTCCGTTTCATCGCGGATGGCGTTTCGGCTTCTGAAATAGTTATTGTTCAATTGTTTTTGTGCGTAGTTCATATACTCTGCGGGAGTCATTGTAAATGGAATTCCGATTACTTTATCGCCTATTTTATTCTGAAAAATATAGAGATTGGTTTTGTAATCGTAAACAACTTCCGTTTTTATGTTCGATGGCGTTTGGAGATCGATAGGTGGCTTGCGAAGTAACTCTTCCGGCGTTTCAACGATGGTGTTTTTTACCGGAAAGCGTGTTTTGGTGGTATCTTGCTGGGCAAAAAGGGAATGTATTCCACTTGTTGCAAGCAGAATAAAAAATAGTATTGCTATATGTAATTTTTTTTCCAGACGCCCGTTATTTCAGAGGTATAACGTGAAATTTCGGGAAAACGTATAAATGGAGTGAGAAAATGTGATTAAATCAAGAATGCGCAAAACGGTTTGGAACCGCAGTGCGCCTGTGAAATTACATTCTTTTCAATGCTTCCTTGATAATGGATTCCACGGGTAATGATGACGATTCCTTTACGATTTTTGCCACTACTTTTTCCGATGCCTGCTTCGTAAATCCCAACATTACCAACGCTGAAATTGCTTCTTGTCCAACTCCCGAAACAAACATGGCTGCCGGGATCTTTACGGTGGAGCCGTCTTCAGTGTACTTGATCTTATCTTTCAAATCGATAATAATACGCTGCGCGGTTTTTGCGCCAATTCCTTTTACCGATTGAAGCACGGTAGCGTTTTCAGATGCAATCACCGATTCCAGTTCACGTGAGTTGAGCGATGATAGGATCATCCGCCCTGTACTTGGTCCTACACCCGAGACGCTTATCAGATGCAGGAATATTTCACGTTCATGCTTATCGGCAAAACCATAAAGGACATAAGCATCTTCACGTATGGCTTCGTGAATGTAAAGCTTAGTCGCTTTCTGACCGCTAAGCGCACTGTACGTGTTTAACGAAATATTTGCAAAATAGCCTACGCCATTGCACTCAATTGTAACCGAAGCGGGCGTTAATTCGGTAATTTCGCCTTTAAGATAGTCAATCATAAATCTAAAATTGTAACGTTACTTGTTTTATCAAATATAACACAAGTTTTGGGTAAAACGTATAAATTATAATGTAAAAAAAGCTTTGGTGGCTTTTTTGATGATAATTATTGATTTAAATTAGTTAAAAATTTGATTACTTTTATGCCTTCTTCTTACCAATAAACCGTATCACTTTACCAATACCGTTATGGCCGGTACCTTCAGCAAGTTCCACTTCGGTTTCGATTAATTCGACAGGTTCAAAATCAAAAAAATCATTTTTGATCATTTCTTCGGTGTATAACATTTCTATGTTTCTTGGTCCGCCAATAGTTGGATTTGTCCTTTGGTATTCAATATGTTGCTTGCTAAATCCTTCTACGATAATATAACCTTCGGGTTTGATTAAGTTACCGATTAACCGGTGATATTCGGCACGAAGTTGTGGCGAAAAATGAGCGTAAATCAATGCTGCAGCATCAAATTTTTCTTCCGTTAGTGGAAGGTTGGGAAGTTCACCCACCTGATAATCGATCTTTACACCGGCCTTTTTAGCCAGTTTTTCAGCCTTGCGCTTTCCTTCTGCACTTTAGTCGAAAGCTACAGCTTCAATATCTTTTTGCGCAGCATAAACCGCATTTCTGCCTTCGCCTTCGGCGGGTAAAAGTATTTTTCCGGACGGAATATATTTATCGACCGCATACTTAAAGTATTTATTCGGTTCTTCTCCGTAAATATATTCATCCACAGCGTATTTGATATTCCAGAGTTCTTTCATATGGATTCTTTTGTGAGTTCTTCGAGTGCATAAAATAATCGGGTTTGAGCATTTTCTTGAGATCCGAAAAAAGAGCGAAATACGTTACCATCCTTATCCATTAAAACCCAATGCGGCGTGCCTTCACATTCAAACTTTTCGTAATTTGCTTTTCCGATATCGAAATAAATAGGAAACGGTAACTCTCTCTTTGTAAATATATTGAGAATATCATTTTTGCTTACAACTTCTTTCCCGAAAGTGGTGTGAATGGCAACTACGTTCAGGTTTTTGAATTCCTGTAAATAATCAAATGCCAGTGGAATGGCTCTGCCGACGCAGCCAAGACATTGAATATTGAAGAACAGGATCAACAATGGTTTCCCACGATACATTTCCCTTAAATCAACTATTTCTCCGTCAAGTGACCTTACTGTAATTTTTTCTGTATTCATTACATTTATAATCTCTTTAAATCAACATTTTAATCATCTGTAACAGTGCCATATTGACCGTTCTGTTAATATTTTCTTCACGTGAGGTGCCAAATTGATATTTTTTTGTTACGATTTCAGTTGGTGTTTTGGTACAAATCCAAACCGTGCCAACCGGTTTGTCGGGCGTTCCACCAGTTGGTCCGGCAATGCCGGAAACGGCAACGGAACAATCGGTTTTCAGTTTCTTCGATGCACTTTGTGCCATTTGTCCGACAACTTCCTGGCTAACTGCCCCATATCTCTCAATTGCCTTTGAATCAATACCGAGAATATCGGATTTAACCTGGTTTGCATAAGAAACAATACTTCCCTTGAAATAATCCGATGCTCCCGGAATAAGAGTAATGCGATGTGCAATATTTCCGCCGGTGCAGCTTTCGGCAGTAGAAAGAGTGAGTTTTTTGCTTCGCAATGCTTCGCCTAAAATAGTTTCGAGCGATTTATCACTTGCATCAACGATAATATCTTTTACCGTATTTTTTAGCTTTTCCTTTTGGATCTCCATTTCGGAAGAGTTCTCATTTCCCCAGGCTGATAACCTCAAGCGAATTAATCCGTAGGATGGGAGATAGGCGAGTGAAAAATTACCGGGAAGTTGTGCTTCGAAATCAGCCAATCGTGTTGCCAAAGCCGATTCTGTAATTCCCGCAACTAAAAATGAACACTTCAGATAATCAATCGATTGAAATTGTTTTTTCAATCTTGGAATAACTTCGTCTGTCATTATCGTTTTCATCTCAAAAGGTACACCAGGCATTGAAACCAGAATCTTTCTATTTTGTTCAAACCAAAGCACAGGAGCTGTACCTACTCTATTTTGAATCACTGTGCAATTTTCAGGAACAAGAGCTTGATTTCGAGTCAGCTCATTCAATACATGTTTTTTGTGCGCAAAAATGCGATTGATGTTTTCTAAAACAGTATCATCGAATACCAGCCTGGTATTGAAATAGTTGCAAAGCGTTGTCTTGGTTATATCGTCTTTGGTTGGTCCAACTCCGCCTGTCATCAACACTATATCAGCCCTGGAAAAGGCTATATCAAGGGCTTTCATAATACTGTCTGCCCGATCACCAACAGTTGAGATCGCAACAATTTCAAATCCTTCTCTTGTCAGTTTTGTTGCCATCCAGGCAGAGTTGGTATCTATAATTTGTCCGATAAGGATTTCATCACCTATGGGAATAATTTCAATTTTCACTTTCTTCAATTTTGTACAAAATTAATCTTTCGAAATCGATTTTTAGAAAATATCCTGATTTAATTTTTGTATTCCAATGAATTGTTATATCTTTGCATTCCGAAAATTCAGAGGAACAAAAAATAAAACAAACATATAAAATGAAAAAAGAAATACATCCAAGCAATTATCGCCCGGTAGTTTTCAAAGATATGTCGAACGACGAAGTTTTTATTTCACGTTCAACCATCAACACAAGGGAAACCATTGAAATTGACGGTGTTACTTATCCTTTGGTAAAACTTGAAATTACCAGTTCATCGCATCCGTTCTACACCGGAAAACAAAAATTGGTGGATACGGCTGGTCGTGTTGACAAATTCATGAGCCGCTACGGAGACCGTAAGAAAAAATAATTTTCAACGGACAAGAAATAAAAGACGGTGATTTTCGAAAGAGAATCACCGTTTTTTTCATCCCTAAATCCGACTTTTGGTAGATTTAGGGTTTATTTCGGATAACCAACCGTTTGTGAAAGCAATACTTCTTTGTTGGCCGGTAGTTGCAACAACTCTTCGAGTTCTTTTTTATTGTATGAACCACGTACAACGGCACCTAATCCTTCGGAAGCGCAAAAGAGATAAATGTTCTGTGCAACAAAACCGCAATCGGTATAAGCATAATTTTTACTGGATGCCTTCTCCGAATCCGAAACGAACAGGATGTTGACAGGTGCATCAGCAACAAAAGCTTGTGTACCTGCACTTTTACGATAATCGCCTTTCTTCACCAGTTTCAGGTTGTTTTCCTTAGCCTTGTAAAGATAAATACCGCTTTTCAGTACAACATAGAGTTCAAGTTCCTGACGGTTATTAGCCGTAGGAGCAGTTCGCTTATCTTCGCGGTTAAATCCGTTGGCAGCCCAAAGCAAATTTGCCAATACATTGTTTGGTAATTCTTTTTCCTGAAACTCACGTGTGGATTTGCGTTCACTTAATGCTTGCATCAACGTTCTACCGCCTTTTTTATCAGGTGCGGGAAGTTGAATATCCTGAGCACCCAAGGTTGTTGCCAGTAGTGCAAACGAAAGAAAAATAATTAATTTGTTCATGTTAAAAAAATTAGATTTACAATTTACAAAAATAAAGAAATACTTTGAAATCTATCCTTAAATGTCGTTAAATAAGCACTCCGATTAAGTATGTAATTTAGTCATATTCAATAATTCTTAAAAAAATAATTACTTTTGTGTTTTGTATAATCGTTATTCGGTTTAGAACAAAGCTTTATGTTAAGAACAATCTTACTATCTATCGTACTTTCTGTTTTTTTCAGTACACAAATAACAAACGCCCAAATACAATTGAGCGACAGCGCAAAAATAAGCCTGCTAACTGCTTCTGCCTGGGATGGTGCTGTTTATGCATATTACGGGCATACGGCAATCTTGGTACAGGACGATTCCACCGGGTTGGATGCAGTATTTAATTACGGCTATTTCGATATGTCTAAACCTAACTTTATGTGGCGTTTCATACGCGGAGAAACAGATTATGTATTAGGTGTCACGCCAATGGATCAGTTTATGAAAGAATATGGCCAACAGGGTAGGGAGGTCATTAAACAGGAATTGAATTTAACTTTTGCTGAAAAACAAGAACTTTTTGATGCGCTTTATATTAATTCATTACCTGAAAACAGAGAATATCGATACAACTTTTTCTACGACAATTGCGCCACCCGCCCACGCGATATGATCGAAAAATACAGTGGCGGAGCCATTCAATATCCAACAACAGCTAAAGAGCAAACTTATCGTGATCTGGTGCATGAATGTGTTGATCCATATCCGTGGAACAAGTTCGGAATAGATCTGGTGATTGGCTCCGATGCTGATAAACCGATTGACCTGCGACAAAAGATGTTTATTCCTGCTTACCTGATGGGTTCTTTTGAGGGAGCAATCGTCGTTAAAAACGATACGTTAAGCTATCCGCTTGTAATAAAATCAAAAACTTTGCTACCCATTGGAAATCAATCAGCAAAAGGAAGCGAACTGAGTGTGTTCTCTCCAATTGTTATGGCATTCGCACTCCTTTTTATTACCGTTCTTGTTTGCATCTTCCAAGCGATAAAATTAAACAGAACATTACTGCCTAAAATTTATGACACGTTACTTTTTGGTGTTGCCGGAATTGGTGGAGTTATTATTTTTATTTTGATGTATCTTTCCGAGCATCCTGCCACTAATCCCAACTGGAATGCTGTTTGGTTAAATATTTTCGCTCTTATTTTTGCCGTTTTATTTTGGGTAAAACCCTTGAAAAGCGTGGTAAATATCTATCATTTTATTAACTTTGCACTCTTAACGCTCTTTTTGCTTTTCTGGTGGTTGATACCACAGCAATTACCGTTTGCAACTATCCCGTTTTCAATGAGTTTGTGGCTCAGGTCGGGAATGAATGCATTTATGTTGACGAAAAGGAAACAGACTAACAAACGATATGTTTCTTCAAAATACATGAAGGCGGGGTGGGGACAGTAAACTTTTTGCACGGTTTTTGCAATGTTTATATAAAATGGATAGATACAACAGCTCAATGATTAAAATATTATCATCTCTTGTCGCTCTTTTTTCGATAGCTTCACTTAGTGCCCAAGGCACACAAACAACTCCCAAATTAGTTGTGGGAATAACTATCGACCAGTTACGCGGCGATTATCTGGAGATGTTTCAGCATACTTTTGGTGAAAAAGGGTTTAAGAAATTATTGAATGAAGGATTGGTTTATACCGATCTGGAGTTCGATTTTCCGTATCTTGACAGAGCATCCACTATTACCACCATTTTCACCGGTGCAAACCCTGCTTATCATGGAATTATCGGAGAAAATAAGTTCATTTTGAACGATAATCGTGAGATTCCTTCTTTTTCCGATAATAATTATGCCGGAAATTTCACTACAGAACGATATTCTCCACTTCCGGTAAAGGTTTCAACTATAGCTGATGAATTAAAAATCGCCTCCGGCGGACAGTCGGATGTATTTGCATTTGCACCTCACGCTTCACAGGCGCTCGCTTCCGGGGGACACGCAGCCAGTGGCGCATACTGGGTAGAAGATATGACGGGTAACTGGGCCTCCACTGCTTTTTATAAAACTAAACAGCCCATCATTGAACAGCACAACCGCACACCCGAAGCGTTGAGCAAAAAAATTGGCTCCATTACCTGGCGTCCCGCCATTGATATATCGAATTACAAGGCGTTCCCTTACACCAAAAATCTTTATAATTTTCAGCATTACTTTGGAGTGGAAAAGAAGAATCATGTGCGGTTATTAAAGCAATCGCCATATGTGAATACCGAAGTTCGGGAAATTGCTGAAAAAGTATTGAAAGCAAATTCGTTGGGAAAACGACAAAATCCCGATTTCCTTGCTCTCACTTTTTATGCAGGAAATTTCGAGAACTCCTTAGACAAAAATTATTCTATTGAAGTTCAGGATACTTACTATCGATTAGATCAGGAGATCGGCAAATTGCTCGATGCCATCGATTCAGCCGTAGGCTTACAAAACGCTTTGATTTTTGTGGTTTCTACCGGATATTTTAACGAACAGGAAATCCATCCTTCGGATATGGTGACATCGGGTGGAGATTTTTACCCCGACAGAAGTATTGCACTGCTCAATATGTACCTGATGGCTATTTATGGCCGTGAACAATGGATAAGCAAATATTATAATCAGCAGTTGTTTTTTAACCGGAAACTTATTGAGGATAGAAAAATAAATTTTGTTGAGTTTCAGCAAAAAGCAGCCGAATTTTTGGTACAATCGTCAGGAATACAGGATGTAATCACATCGCATCAGATGTTGCATGGCGCTTACAATCAGAATGTGCAGCATTACAGAAACGGATTCTATAAAGGTATTTCAGGTGATTTGTATTTGGAATTACAACCCGGATGGAAAGTAGTTTTCGAAAATGGTCAAAACAACAATGTACGCGTGAGAGACAACGCCGTTCATGCTCCGGTAATCTTTTACGGAAACAACATTAAACCACAAAAAATCAATCGTGTTATCGATGCTACCGAGATTGCTCCAAGCGTCTCTCATCGGTTGCGAATTCGTGCTCCCAACGCTGCAAAAGCCAATATTTTGGGAGAACTGTTTTGACCCCTATATCCCCTGAGGGGGACTTTTAAGGTACTATAATACATCTAATTAAGACATAAAATAATATAAACCCGCAAGTTTCTGTTCGGAGGGCGGGAGTAAACAAAATAAAAACATGGGATTTAATAAATTTATAAGTAAAATATTTGGTAATAAGGCACAAAGGGACCTGAATGAAATAAATCCAATTGTAAATACTATAAAGGAGGCTTATCCAAAAATCGAAAAGCTTTCAAACGATGAACTACGTGCAAAAACCAAAGAACTCGAAAAGAGAATTGAAGAATATATTGCCGAAGATAATGCCCGCATAGCGGAGTTAAAAGCCGGCATGGAAGAAGTGGAATTAGAAAAGCGCGAAACGGTTTGGAATGAAATTGATAAGATTGAAAAAGAAATTACTTCCAAATTAGGAAAAGTATTATCGGAAATTTTGCCGGAGGCGTTTTCCATCGTTAAAGAAACGGCAAAACGGTTCAAGGAAAATACCGAAACGGTAGTTACTGCAACCGATTTCGACCGCGATTTAGCAGCCAAACACGATTTTGTACGAATCGAAGGTGAAAAGGCTATTTACCAGAATCACTGGATTGCCGGTGGCAATGAAATCATCTGGGATATGGTTCACTACGATGTGCAGTTGTTCGGTGGCGTGGTGCTGCATCAGGGAAAAATTGCCGAAATGGCGACAGGTGAAGGTAAAACATTGGTAGCAACGCTCCCTGTGTTCCTTAATGCGCTTACGCACAGAGGTGTTCACGTGGTTACTGTAAACGATTATCTGTCGAAGCGTGACTCGGAATGGATGGGGCCGATTTATATGTTCCATGGGCTTTCGGTAGATTGTATCGATAAGCATGAGCCCAACTCAGATAATCGTCGCAAAGCTTACGAAGCAGACATTACTTTTGGCACGAATAACGAATTCGGATTCGATTACCTGCGTGACAATATGGCTGTTTCGCCAAAGGATTTGGTGCAACGCATGCATAATTACGCCATTGTGGACGAGGTTGACTCCGTTTTAATCGACGATGCCCGTACACCGTTAATTATTTCGGGACCCGTACCAAAAGGAGATGATCAGTTGTTTGATCTTTTCCGTCCGCGTGTAGAACAAGTGGTAAAAGCCCAACGCGATTTCACTACGCGTTTGCTGGCCGATGCAAGAGCCAAGATGGCTTCAGAAGACAAAAAAGAGCAGGAAGAGGGTACTCTGTTGCTCTTCCGTTCTTACAAGGGGATGCCCAAATACAAGCCACTTATCAAATTCTTAAGCGAACAAGGCGTGAAAGCTGCAATGCTTAAAACCGAGGAGTTTTATATGCAGGAGCAGTCGCGAAACATGCATATCGCTACCGATCCGTTGTATTTTGTGATTGACGAAAAGCAAAACAGTATCGAATTGACTGACAAAGGTATCGACTTGTTGACCGGAAAATCAGATGACCCTCAATTCTTTGTTTTGCCGGACATTGCTTCACAACTTGCTGAACTCGATAATCTTTCGTTGACCGACGAAGAAAAAGCAGCTAAAAAAGATGAGCTTTTACAAAATTATGCCATAAAATCGGAACGGGTTCATACAGTGAATCAGCTTCTTAAAGCATACACACTTTTCGAAAAAGACGATGAATACGTGGTTATCGATAACAAAGTTAAAATTGTTGACGAGCAAACCGGGCGTATTATGGAGGGACGTCGCTATTCCGATGGTTTGCACCAGGCTATAGAGGCCAAGGAGCATGTTAAAGTAGAAGCTGCCACACAAACCTTTGCCACCATCACATTGCAGAACTATTTCAGAATGTATAGCAAGTTGGCAGGGATGACCGGTACAGCTGAAACCGAAGCAGGTGAATTGTGGGACATCTATAAATTAGACGTGGTTGTAATTCCGACCAACCGTCCGATTGTCCGCAACGACATGAACGACCGTATCTACAAGACAAAACGCGAGAAGTATACAGCGGTTATCGACGAAATAGAAAGTACCATTTCAAAAGGCCGACCGGTTTTAGTGGGAACAACTTCGGTGGAAATTTCCGAATTATTGAGCAGGATGCTCACGCTTCGCAAAATAAAGCACAACGTGCTAAACGCCAAGCTACACCAACGCGAAGCAGAAATCGTAGCCAATGCCGGACAACGAGGGATGGTAACCATTGCCACCAACATGGCGGGTCGTGGAACCGACATTAAGTTAACGGAAGAAGTGAAAAAAGTCGGAGGTTTGGCTATAATAGGTACGGAACGCCATGAGAGCCGCCGTGTTGACCGTCAGTTACGCGGTCGTGCCGGACGTCAAGGAGACCCAGGGTCATCGGTTTTCTTTGTTTCGCTTGAAGATGATCTGATGCGTTTATTCGCTACCGAAAGAATTGCCGGATTGATGGACAGGATGGGCTTCAAGGAAGGTGATATGCTCGAACACGATATGTTGAACAAATCGGTAGAACGTGCACAGAAAAAAGTGGAAGAAAACAACTTCGGGATCCGTAAACGTTTGTTGGAATACGATGACGTGATGAACTCGCAACGCGAAGTTATCTACAAGCGCCGTAGAAACGCATTGATTGGCGATCGTATCGAAATGGACGTAGCCAATATGATTACAGAAACTGCGAAAAACGTGGTGCAACATAACGAGGATGACTATGAAAATATGAAGTTTGATCTTTATCGTGTTATGGCGGTTGAAATTCCTTTCTCCGAAGGAGAAATGAAGGACATAAAAACCGATGTTCAAGCAGAAAAAGTGGTTGAGAAAGCTATTTCGGAATTCAAACGCAAAACCGATAGATTGGCAGAAATTGCCCAGCCGGTTATCAAAGACGTATACGAAAAGCAAGGTGCCATGTATGAGAATATTCTGATTCCAATCTCTGACGGAAAAA
Organism: Bacteroidales bacterium UBA1035; assembly: GCA_002316835.1. Taxonomy (GTDB): domain Bacteria; phylum Bacteroidota; class Bacteroidia; order Bacteroidales; family Dysgonomonadaceae; genus Petrimonas. The sequence goes on from DCEG01000014.1 coordinate 59,023, forward strand.
GAGTTTACAATATTGCTACCAACTTGAAAGAGGCATATGAATCTGGCTCAAAAGCGTTGGTTAAAGCTTTTGAAAAATCGATTTTGCTGCACACCATTGACGAAGATTGGAAAGAACATCTTCGCGAGATGGACGAACTGCGCCAATCTGTACAGAACGCCAGTTACGAGCAAAAGGATCCGTTGCTGATTTATAAGCTTGAATCGTTTAATCTTTTTAAAGTGATGGTTAACGATATAAATTCAAAAGCAGTTTCCGTTCTAATGCGCGGACAAATTCCTATTCAGGATCCGCAAAACGTTCGTCAGGCTGCACCGGAACAAAAAACCGATTACAGCAAATACCGTACTCAAAAAGATGAAGCTACAAGAGGAACGTCTGATAATGGTGCGCCAAAACAACCTGAACAACGCAAATTGGAACCTGTTCGCGTTGAGAAGAAAGTAGGAAGAAATGATCCATGTCCTTGCGGAAGTGGAAAGAAGTTCAAAAACTGTCACGGACAAGGTGCTTAATATTAAATAACAAAATTAACAGACCCGAAGAAAATTAAACTTTCTTCGGGTTTTTTGATCGAAAAATTTGTTTCGCAAAAACAATAAAAAACCTTAATTAAAGCCATAATCAAGCAATTTTTTCACTTGAAATCTTTTGTTAGACCATGAAAAATTTGTACCTTAGTACGTTATTTTAAAACAAAAGAAAAATATATTTACCATTCTGTTTTTCAGTGAAATGCAAAATATATCTGAAGAAAAAAATCACATTTAAATATGATTGACCAAGAAGACAGAGTCATTAAGATCAACATTGAAGATGAAATGAAGTCTGCGTATATCGATTATTCGATGTCCGTTATTGTATCGCGTGCATTACCAGATGTTCGCGATGGTTTTAAACCTGTTCACAGACGTATCCTTTTCGGGATGTCCGAATTAGGAAATACGTCTGACAAACCGCACAAGAAGTCGGCGAGAATTGTTGGGGAAGTGCTTGGTAAGTATCACCCTCACGGCGACTCATCGGTTTACAATGCCATGGTACGTCTCGCACAGGACTGGAGCATGCGCTATACGCTGGTTGATGGCCAGGGAAACATGGGAAGTGTCGATGGTGACAGCCCTGCGGCCATGCGTTATACCGAAGCAAGATTGAACAAACTGGCGGAAGAAATGCTTCGCGATATCGATAAAGAAACCGTAGATTTTCAATTAAATTTTGACGATACACTTCAAGAACCAACGGTTTTACCCACACGAATCCCTAATCTGCTTATCAACGGTGCATCCGGCATTGCGGTGGGAATGGCAACCAATATGGCTCCGCATAATTTAACGGAAGTCATCAATGGAATTGTAGCTTATATAGATGATAAAGAGATAGATATAGAAGGGTTGATGCACTACATCAAGGCGCCCGATTTTCCGACAGGAGGCTATATTTATGGATACAAAGGTGTTATCGATGCTTTTGAGACGGGTAGGGGACGTATTGTTATGCGTGGAAGAGCCGAAATTGAGGCAGGAAAGACCCACGATAAAATAATTATTTCAGAAATTCCTTATCTGGTAAACAAGGCAGAAATGATCAAGCATATTGCTGATCTGGTTGCCGATAAAAGACTGGAAGGAATTTCAAATGTTAATGATGAGTCGGACCGCCAGGGCATGCGTATTGTTGTAGATATTAAACGTGATGCAAATGCCAATGTGGTTCTAAACAAACTCTACAAGCTAACTGCCATGCAATCGTCGTTTAGCGTAAACAACATTGCGTTGGTAAAAGGTCGCCCTGAAATGCTTAATTTGAAGCAAATGATCGAGTTGTTCGTAGAGCATCGCCACGATGTTGTTGTGCGTCGCACGAAGTACGAACTTCGAAAAGCAGAAGAGAGAGCACATATTCTTGAAGGTTTGATTATCGCATCCGATAATATAGATGAAGTAATTGCTATCATCCGTGGTTCGAGTACACCTCAGGAGGCTATCCAGCGACTGATAGAACGTTTTGAATTATCTGATATTCAGGCTCGCGCTATTGTTGAAATGCGATTAAGACAACTTACAGGTCTTGAACAGGATAAGCTTCGTGCCGAATTCGAAGAGATTCAAAAGTTGATCGCTCATTTAAACAATATTCTGAATAACGAAGACCTTCGGATGCAGATTATAAAAGATGAATTGGTAGAAGTTCGCGATAGATTTGGTGATAAACGTCGCTCCGAAATAATCTTCGCATCGGAAGAAATGAATCCGGAAGATTTTTATTCAGATGATGAGATGATTATTACCATTTCGCATCTTGGTTACATCAAACGTACTCCACTAACTGAGTTCAGAACACAAAATCGTGGTGGAGTAGGGGCTAAAGGATCACAAACCAGGGATGAAGATTTTGTGGAATACATTTATCCGGCCACCAACCACAATTATATGCTCTTCTTCACTCAGAAAGGAAAATGTTATTGGTTAAAGGTTTACGAAATTCCGGAAGGTACAAAAACTTCGAAAGGAAGAGCTATTCAAAATCTGTTGAATATCGATTCGGACGACAGTGTTACTGCTTTTATCCGGGTTTTAACACTAGAAGATGAAGAATACATCAACAATAATTACCTGATATTTGGTACGAAACTGGGAACAGTGAAGAAAACATTGCTCGAAGCATATTCCCGCCCACGACAAAACGGTGTTATTGCTATTGGCTTACGCGAGGATGATCAGGTTATTTCAGTGCGATTAACTGACGGAGAAAAAGATATTATTATGGCCAATCGTAATGGCCGTGCGATCCGCTTTAATGAAAAAGGTGTTCGTCCGATGGGACGAATTGCAACCGGTGTTAAAGGAATGACTCTGGATGATGACGGAGAGGATTACGTAATCGGTATGATTTGCATGCATCCGGATTCTACAAGCACCATCCTGGTGGTATCGGAACAAGGTTACGGTAAGAGAACTATGCTCAACGACGAGGATGGCGAGCCCGTTTACAGAATTACTAACAGGGGCGGTAAAGGTGTTAAAACACTGAATATTACAGATAAAACAGGGAAACTCGTAGCAATAAAAAGCGTTACAGATGATAATGATTTAATGATTATTAACAAATCAGGCATTACCATACGTGTAAAAATTTCCGATATTCGCACCATGGGACGTGCCACTCAAGGAGTTCGCCTCATTAATTTGGAAAAAAGAAACGACGAAATTGCCTCAGTGTGTAAAGTAAATTCAGAAGAAGAAATAGACGAAGAGGAAATAACTTTACCTGAAGATATCGATGAAAAGGAAAATACAGAAGAAGAAGCGGGTGAATAGTCTGTTTATTTTAAACTTTTTGTAATTTTGCAGTCAAATAAATCGACAGAAATTTTAAACAATTAAGAAAAGAATAATACTTAACTTAAAAGATGAATAAAATGAAAAAATTATTTTTCCTTACTATGGTGGCTGTTTTTGCTGCAGGTTCCGTATTTGCACAAAAATCAGCCCTGAGAGATGCTAAGAGATCTTTAGGAAGCAACGACCTGAATGAAGCTCGTACTTTGATAAAACAAGCTACTACGAATGCTGAAACAGCTAACGATCCCGAAACATGGAAAGTTTTTGGAGATATTGGTAATAAGGCGTTTGACAACGAAAGAACTAACGAGATGCTTGGAAAACAAGCAAATCAGGAAGTAATGTACAACGGATTGCTTGAATCTTACGCACCGTATCTGAAAGCTGACTCATTAGGTGAATTACCGGATGATAAAGGGAGAGTGAGAAACAGATTCAGAAAAGACATTTCCGGAATTTTGAAAGCAAATCATCCTTTCTATATCAATGGTGGCATTTTCTTCAACGAAAAACAACAATATTCCAAGGCTTCGGACTTCTTTGAAACATACTGGAATATTCCCACGCTGCCTATGTATGCAGGCCAAAAAGATGCTTTTGTAATTGACAGTACTTACCAAACCATCAAATATTACGCTATTATCACTGCCATTCAGGCACAAAATCACGAAAGAGCGTTGGCTATGTTGCAAAGAGCTGCTAACGAGCCTTTTATCCCAAATAGTGCATATCAGGAAAGCGATATTTACGAACTTATTGCCAGTGAATATATTCAAAAAGGTGATACAGCCAAATATCTGGAAACTCTTTATGAAGGAGCCGAAAAATTCCCAAAAAGCAAATATTTCATTCCTAACTTGGTAAACGTTTTCATTCGTCAGGGCGATAATCAAAAAGCAATGGAATATTTGGATGAAGCCATCAAAAACGATCCATCCAACGCATGTGACTTGAACAGTGTAAAAGGTGCTTTAATAGCAGAAAAAGGTGATTATGCAGGAGCAGAATCGGAATACAACAAAGCGTTGTCTCAAGATCCAAATTGCGAAAGAGCTCTTGAAGCACTTGCCGTGAATTTTATCCTGCAAGCTCAGGAATTAAAAGAAAAAACGGCAACGATGTCTGATCGTAAATTACAATTGGAAAATGACAAGAAAACAGTAGAATTCTATCAGAAAGCATTACCGCATCTTGAAAAATTCACAACATCGTTGAGAGGCAGATCTGCAGACAAAACAGAAATTGACGGAGCTTTGATGAAATTAAGAAACGTATATTATAACTTAAGTATGATGGGTGTTGATAAATCAGCAGAACTTAAGAAAGTTGAAGCAGAATTAGGTTTGTAATTTGATAAAACAGCAAAACTATACAGAAGTGGCATCAGAATTCCGGTGCCACTTTTTTTTTGGAAAAGATATCGATAGGAGTTATTTCAAATCTATATATTAAACATAATAGTAATTATAGGAAAAACAACTTTCTTTTACTGAAAGGTTTTAATTGGCTTCGTAATTCGTATTATTTAATGGCTGAAAAATATTACCTTTGTACGTATCAAAATAAATTTTCATGAAAGATCAACGATACAGCCAACGCGGAGTTTCTGCAAGCAAAGAAGATGTTCATAACGCGATAAGAAATATTGACAAAGGAATTTTTCCGAAAGCATTCTGCAAAATTATTCCCGACATCCTCGGAGGTGATCCGGATTATTGCAACATAATGCACGCCGACGGTGCAGGAACAAAATCTTCACTGGCATACGTTTACTGGCGTGAAACCGGTGATATTTCCGTATGGAAAGGAATTGCTCAGGATGCGCTTATAATGAACGTTGATGATTTACTTTGTGTTGGCGCAACTGATAATATCTTATTATCCTCCACCATCGGTCGCAATAAAAATCTGATTCCCGGTGAAGTGATTTCAGCCATTATAAACGGCACAAATGAGTTGTGTGAGGAATTATCGTCGTTGGGCGTAAATATTCATGCTACGGGCGGAGAAACGGCTGACGTTGGTGATTTGGTACGTACCATTATAGTGGATAGTACTGTGACTTGTCGTATGAGGCGTTCCGATGTTATCGATAATGCCAATATTCAGGCCGGCGACGTAATTGTCGGACTATCATCTTTCGGTCAAGCCACTTACGAACGCGAATACAACGGCGGTATGGGAAGCAATGGTTTAACTTCGGCACGACACGATGTTTTCGCCAATTATCTGGCGCAGAAATATCCCGAAAGTTACGATGCCTCTATTCCTTCGGAATTGGTTTATTCGGGATGCACCAAACTTACTGAACAAATTGAAAATCTGGGTATTGATGCCGGAAAACTGGTACTATCCCCTACCCGCACCTATTCTCCAATAATATCGCTGATTCTAAGAGAGTTACGCAGTGAAGTGAACGGAATGGTACATTGTTCTGGTGGTGCGCAAACAAAGATCATGCATTTTCTAAACGATGGCTTACGTGTCATAAAGGACAACCTCTTTCCTATTCCACCACTATTTAAACTGATTCAGGATCAATCGGATACCGATTGGAAAGAAATGTATAAAGTGTTTAATATGGGACATAGGATGGAGATTTATCTGCCAGAAACTTACGCTTTGCGTATAATCGAAATTTCCAAATCGTTTAATGTAGATGCTCAAATAGTTGGCCGGGTTGAAAAATCAGACACTCGGGAATTGGTGATTGAAAGTGAATTTGGAAGATTTGTTTATCAATAGCCTTTAGTTCTTAGCTATTGGCTCTACGTTAAACTTATAATTCTTGCAGAAAATCTTTTGTAAAAAATACTTGCTTAAAACTGATTTAACTAAATATATTTTATCCTTTACTAATGGCTAAAAGCCAAAAGCTAGCAGCTAAAAGCTAATTGTATGTCAGAAAACTCATTATTAGATAAGCTTGATCATTTGGTAACCCGTTTCGAGGAAATAGGTACATTAATAACAGATCCAACGATAATTAGTGATATGAAGCGCTTTGTGAAACTCAACAAAGAATATCGTGATCTGGAAGAAATTGTAGATGCCCGAAACGAATACAAGCAGGCGTTGGATTCAATTGAAGAAGCTAAATTAATCTTAGATACGGAATCGGATAACGATTTACGAACCCTCGCCAACGAAGAGCTTTCTACAAACACAGAGAAACTCCCGGAAATGGAAGAAAAAATTAAGTTTTTACTAATTCCTGCCGATCCGGAAGATGCTAAAAACGTGGTTATGGAAATTCGCGGAGGTACAGGTGGTGATGAAGCTGCTATATTCGCCGGAGATTTGTACAGGATGTACGTAAAGTACTGCGAAATAAAAGGTTGGAGAACAGAGGTTACCAGTATTTCCGAAGGAAGTTCCGGTGGCTTTAAAGAAATAGTTTTCAAGGTTACGGGTGAAGACGTTTATGGAACATTAAAATACGAATCGGGTGTGCATCGGGTGCAACGAGTTCCGGCAACAGAAACACAGGGGCGTGTACATACATCTGCCGCTACTGTTGCCGTTCTGCCTGAAGCAGAAGAATTTGATTTGGAGCTCAACCCTGCCGACATCGATTTTCACACTGCACGCTCCAGCGGTGCCGGCGGACAAAACGTGAACAAAGTAGAAACCAAAGTGCAGCTTACACACAAACCATCAGGAATTGTGGTAGTTTGTCAGCAGGCTCGCTCGCAATTAGCGAATCGGGAACTGGCCATGCAGATGTTGCGAACCAAACTTTACGATATCGAGTTAACCAAGCGACAAGGCGATATCGCTTCACGGCGTAAAACAATGGTTTCAACAGGTGACAGATCGGCAAAAATACGCACCTATAACTATCCGCAGGGTCGAATTACCGATCATCGCATCAATTATACCATTTATAATCTTCCCGCATTTATGGATGGTGATATTCAGGACGTTATTGATGAGTTAATTGTGAGTGAAAATGCAGAGAGAATGAAGGCCGCTGAAATTTAAATGTAAAAAATAACACATTTTATTTTGAAATACCAATGAAACAAAAGAACATTACACTTTCACTACTGTTGCTGTGCTTAACGGCATCATTATCGGCACAATTTGTTGATCAAAAAACTCCCCGGTTTCGTATAAGCGCATCCGGAGGATTGGGTTATCTGATCGCAAGCGGTCAGGAAGATATTAGTGGCGTTGTTAATAAAGAAGCCATTGATAAAGCAAACAGAGACCTTCGTTTAGCTACAAATCTAAACAGTGACGCATATTATCTGTTCGAAGAAGGTTGGGGGCTCGGCGTTAAATATCTGTTTCAAAAAACTTCTGCCGAAGCTGATGATATAATTGTAGATATTCAGGACAATGCTCATTATATGGTCATGGATATTTGGGAAAAAGATTATGTTAACTATGTTGGTCCATCTCTATTTGGATATTCTACTGTGGGGAACAATGATAATCTGTTTTTGATTTCATCGTTGAGTTTTGGATACGCGTGGTTGCGCAGTGAAGCTTATGTATTAAATCAAAATGTTCTCGTTACAGGAGGAAATTTTGGAATGAATGCTGAGATAGGTTTGGATTATTTATTTACCCCAAGCTTTGGTGTTGGAGTAAATTTGGGTTACCTGATGAGTTATTTCAGTAAAGTGAAAATGACTGATGGAGTTAACAAGGTAGAACAAACTTTAGACAAAGACTCCCGCTATAATGCATCGAATGTTCACTTATCAATTGGATTACGTTACTATTTAAACAAGTAATGCCATGAAAAATATATTATTTTTATTCGTTTTATTTTTGACCGCATTTACAATTTCATGCGATGACTCGTTTCTTGATGAAAATAAGAAACGAATGGAAGGTTATAATTTGGATGTTCCATTGTTTGTGGAACCCGTAAGCCAGTTTACCGAAGTTTCCATTACCCTACCCGATTTAAAAAACAAAGATTTCAAGGTTTTTCAGTACCCAAAAATTATTCATTTCGAATCTTTTGATGGCAGTATAGATGAAACGGGAAAGTTGACACTCAAAATTAAAGTGGATGCATTTGATAGACCTCTTCAAATAGAACCGATTAATTTAGGTAATATTATTTTAAATATTGAGGAGTTTGGTCTCTTATCTATTAAAGTTCAAAGCGTGAATTGGGGTACACCAAATGTCTCTATATCAGATAATTTAATTGATTTCGATATTGATTACAATGATAGGATTTTCGAGATAAGAAATTCTGCAACAGGTGTGCTATTCTATAAACTTGTAAAAAAACCTTCGTGGATAAAAGAAATCAGAAATTATTATATTTCAAATGATTTTATAGAAATTGACAGCGTTAAGGCTTTAGGGCCCGGTGGCATTATGCCTTGTCTGATCTCCACAAATATCGAAAATTTAACCCCGGGAGTGCACGAAGATGTAATTGTTTTCGAAACATCCGATCCTGCAAATCCAGTACTTACTATTAATGTGAAAATAAGAATAAGGTCTTACGAAAATCCTACGTCAATGATTCCTATAGAAGGAACCGTTATGGATGCAGAATTTGATAAAAGTACAAATACACTATTTTTTGTTACTCAAAATCCTGCAAAATTGACCTCATACAACATTGTTTCGAAAATAAAAAAAGAAAAATTATTAGATCGAAATCCTTATTGTATATCGTTATCGGAAGATAAAACAAAATTGATATTGGGAGCAACGGAAAGACTTGAAATTTACAATCGATCCGACATACAGAAAGAAGAAACAATTGATTTAGAATTTGTTGTAAGTGATGCTGTGGATGGTAATAACGGATTGTACTATTTTTGCAATCCCAACTATGAAGTTTTCTCCTATAATTCATCAACCAAAACGCTTTTAAAACACACAAGCGGCTGGGAGTATGTAATAGACGGTGACATTATGTTAAAACTTAAAGGCAAACCATATATCTTATTATCTAAGAAAGGATATTCTCCTAATGGTATCAAATTGGTAAATATTTCGGATAAGACTAAAATGCAATTTGCTAAGAATTGGCACTCTGGCTTTGGGGATAAATATTGGACTACAGAAGATCAGATTTATGTATTTAGCCAAATGGGAACTGTTTACAGGTTACCAAATGAAAATACTGGTACAGATATTTACAAAATAGGACAGTTAATTCCTTACGAGTCCAGCTATGAATATTTTTATGATTTTAAATGGTTCGAACACTCTGCGGCAACATCTAAAATATGGGCTTCTTATGATTTAAGAGACTGGAGTAAAAAAAATATTATTATTGGTTTCGACGACAAAACATACGAACGTAAGCAAGAAATAGAAATGAACGACTATGTTGCGACAGTTAACGGCAAAAGAGATTATTATATGACGCTCGCACGCTATATATTTTCATCCGGCAGTGGCAATGAAGTAGTTGTTGTTAAAAATGTTACCGAATCCAATGTCAACGCCTGGCACCTCGAAATTATTGATGTTACAAAATAACCATATATATGACTAAACAACAACTTTTTGCTCAAATTCAGAAAAAGAAATCTTTCCTTTGCGTGGGATTGGATACCGATATCAAAAAAATCCCCGAACATCTGCTGGAAAAAGATGATCCGATCTATGCTTTCAACAAGGAGATTATCGATAAAACAGCGCCCTATTGTGTGGCTTATAAACCCAACCTCGCTTTCTACGAAAGTCAGGGCATGGCAGGATGGCTGGCGTTCGAAAAAACGGTGGCTTACATTAAACAGCGTTATCCTGATCAGTTTGTGATTGCCGATGCCAAACGCGGCGATATAGGAAATACAAGCGAAATGTATGCCCGAACTTTTTTCGAAACCGCTAAGGTGGATGCCGTTACCGTTGCTCCGTATATGGGAGAAGACAGCGTTACACCTTTCCTGAATTACGCCGAGAAATGGATTGTTTTGCTCGCTCTCACCAGTAACAAAGGTTCGCATGATTTCCAGTTTGTTCAGGACCAAAACGGCGAACGAATGTTCGATAAAGTACTTCGCCGGTCGCAGGCATGGGCATCAGTTGATCAAATGATGTACGTCATCGGTGCTACGCAAGGAAAACTTTTCGAAGACGTGAGAAAACTTGCTCCCGATCATTTTCTGCTCGTTCCCGGTGTGGGTGCTCAGGGCGGTTCGCTGGAAGAGGTTTGCCGGTATGGAATGAACAAAGAATGCGGTTTGCTTGTAAATTCATCACGCGGAATAATTTATGCAGATAGTACCGAAACCTTTGCTGAAACTGCCGGAAAAGAAGCGAAAAAGCTACAAGTTGAGATGGCAGAGATGCTGGAAAAATACTTACAGTAATTAGCTCTAAGTTTCGAGTTTTGAGAAATGAATGGATAAAGACCGGCCGATGAATGCTGTACTCTTGCTGATTCCCGTTATCCTAATTCGTTATCCGATAATGCGGATAATCAGTAAAGATGCTTTTCAACGGGCACAACATGCCGATTTGAGTGATAGAAAAAGCCGGCTTGCAGCCAATGCATATCAAGCGACGTTAATCCCGATGTTTATCTCGCTGGTTTTCTTCACTATTCATTTCGATGATCTATTGAATTATATTGGTTTGGCATTATTTCTTTTAGGGGCAGTTTTGTATGTAAAATCCATTGCAGATTATGCCAAACCTGCCGTAGGCGGAATCAACAGAAACGGATTGTATAAATTCTCCCGAAATCCTATGTACGTGGCTTTTTTTGTACATTTTGTGGGAATCGGCTTACTGGCGGAATCGTGGTTATTTTTGATGTTATTACTGTTGTTTCAAATTTCGGTTCACTACCTTATCCTTGCCGAAGAACGGTGGTGTGTTGAGAAGTTTGGAGAGGAATATAAGCGTTATATGAAAGAAGTGAGGAGGTATATTTGAATAAAATGAACGGAAAAGTCCCTATTATTCGAAAAGGTGAGTTTAAATTCTATTTAAAACCCGGAATAATAGCCGGAGTAATTTTAGGTGATTTAGTATTTAAAAATCGTTGTGTGGGGTTTATTCCAAAAGAATATGAGTTCCCGGATTTTAAAGAATGCTTCGATAACGTAATTCGTATATTGAAAGAAGAAGAACTCTATCCTA
>DCEG01000047.1 GCA_002316835.1 Bacteroidales bacterium UBA1035
AGATTTTAGAGAACCCTTTGTCAATGTCAGAAGACGTTGACAAAGATGATGTAAAAACTATATTTTACAAGTTCTCTTTTTCAAATTCAATTGCAGCGGGGAACAGAATGTTGTTTTCGAGATGAATATGCCTGTGCAAGTCATTCTCAAATTCTTCTAACAAACTATATGTTACCCTGTATGTATTACAACCGTCTTCCGGCGTCTCATAATTATTACTCAATTCACTTATCTTTCTGAAGCGGACACCTTCATTGTCATGCTCTATATGCATAGCATTAATCGGATTTTCGATGCTTCCAAAAGGAGGCTTTATTAATTTCTCACCTCTGCTTTTTTTGTCAACCATTTCTATGATATATGGAAATAAAACGTTTTCTTCCTTTTGCATATGCGATGTTAGTTCTTCTGCTGTTTGCCCAAATAATTCTCTGATTTCCAATAGCTCAGGATGATTATCCCCGTGAACGTTTGCTACTCTTTTCAGATAGGGTGTAATTTCAGCAATTTTAGCCACCACATACCTGTGGTGTTTTTTCTTTATATAATCGGCGAGCAAGTCAATTGGCCACGATTGAAAATCAATATCGGCTTCTTCTTTTTTAGCTAATACCTCTGATAACTCCTTTAAAATTAAGCTTTCGTCTATGTTTTTTTCTTTACTGGCAGTTGCGATGCTCCTGTTTCCATTGCAACAGAAATCGATTCTGTGTGCTTTAAAAATAGATGCTGCTTTGTAGTTTTGAGCTACAATTTCTCCAATAATACTTTCTGAATTTATTACCATTATTTTTATTTTTTAGAAAATAATTGCACGCCCGCTAAATAACCGGGCGCGCAATCTGATGAATTAAATTAATTGTTTAGTTTTTATTTTTTTTAATAGTTAATTGATATACAAATAAGAATAGCGTAAGTGTTCCAATACCGAATATGGTGTCGCCTACAATACGTAACCATTTAAATACATTTACAACGGGCTGTTGCATAAATTCTGCTGAACGTGCATACCACATTCCGTGATTTACGCTTGCAAATGTTTGCATTAATCCAACGGGCAGCAAGCTGATCAGTACCATCAAAAGCAAACCGATATTCAACGTCCAGAATGTAAACTTTATGAGTTTAAGAAGCTTATCACTCCATACTTGCTTACGATACATACTGCGAAGTGCGAACAACATTAAGCCGATTCCTAACATACCATACACACCGAAGAGCGCCGCGTGTCCGTGTACAGGTGTTGTGTTCAGCCCTTGCATGTAATAAAGCGCGATAGGAGGATTGATGATGAATCCAAAAATTCCGGCCCCAAGGAAGTTCCAGAAAGCTACAGACAGCAAGAAATAAATAGGCCATTTATAATCTTCCAGCCATTGGGTTGATTTACTCATACGATAATTGTGGAACGCTTCAAATCCGATTAACACCAACGGAATAACTTCCAGTGCGCTGAATGTTGCTCCCAATGCCATAACTGCTGTTGGCGTTCCCGTAAAATACAAATGATGGAAAGTTCCTAAAATACCACCCGCAAGGAAGATTATAGTTGCGAACAACACGTTGTTGGTAGCCGATTTTATTCTCAATAGTCCCATTCTTACGAATAAGAATGCCGCAACTACCGTTGCAAATACTTCGAAGAAGCCTTCAACCCACAGGTGAACTACCCACCAGCGCCAATATTCTGCGATAGCGAGGTTTGTGGTGCGTCCCCACATCAAACCGGCTGCGTAGAAGAATGCGATGGCAAAACAGGAAATAAGGAAAAGTATCAACAATCCTTTTTCGCTGGTTCCTTTCTTGACAATAGGTATAATGGGGCGAATCATTAATGCCAGCCACAAGAATAATCCTATAAGGAGCAATACCTGCCAAAATCTTCCCAGATCAACATATTCATAACCCTGATGCCCGAACCAGAAGTTTTCAACTAATCCCATTTTTTGCATTACACCAAACCATTGTCCGATAAGTGAACCGGCAACAACAATAAGTAATGCTATAAAGAGAACGTTTACACCCAGTTTTTGGAATTTCGGATCTTTTCCACTCAACGATGGAGCAATGTACAATCCGGTAGCCAGCCAGGCCGTTGCAATCCAGAAGATAGCAATTTGTACGTGCCAGGTGCGAGTGATGGAGTAGGGAAGGAAGCTTGCGATATCGATACCATAAAGTGCATCACCTTCCACGCCATAGTGTGCGGTTAATATACCGAGCATAACTTGCACCAGAATGAGAAGGTTTACAACCCAAAAATATTTCTTTGTCGCTCGCATCGATGGAGTAATTACCTGGTTCATCAATGGGTCGTCAACGGGTTTCAACACTTCTTCCTGTTGTGTGCGTGCTTGTACAAAAACAAGAATTCCAATTCCCACCAACAGCATTATGATACTGAATCCCGTCCAGATAACCAGATCACCGGTTGGAACGTTCCCGATTTGGGCATCATTTGGCCAGTTGTGTGTATAGGTTATGGTTTCTCCCGGCCTTTCAGTCACACAAGCCCAAGAAGCCCAGAAGAAAAATTGCGCCATTTTTTCCATTCTGGCTTCGTCTTTGATGGCGTTTTTTGGAATGGCGTAATCAGAGCGCAACTTATCCAATGCCGGATCGTTCATAAATAACGATGTGTAGTGAGCTTTGACGTGTTCAAATGCTTCAATTCTTTCTGCAGCAATAGTAAGCGTTTTTGAAGCTTCGTCATAGGTATTCTTACGTAAAAATGTCTGAAGACGTTTTTCCAATGAAGCTTTTTGTTCTTCGCTTTGCGAATTAAAATCACCTCCGGCCCATTTGTTCAGAAGATACTGTGCTTCACGGTGCAGGTAATCGGCAGTCCAATCAGGCGCTACGTACGCGCCGTGCCCCCATACAGAGCCTACTTCCTGGCCGCCTATGCTTTGCCAGACGTTCTGACCATCGTGGATATCACCCTTTGTAAAAAGAACGTTGCCTGCTTCATCTACTACCTGTTCAGGTACCGGCGGGGCTTTTTGGTAAATTTGAGTACCATAAAACAACAAAACAGCAAACGAAAGGCCTACCACTGAAAGTAGTGCAATCCAAAGTTTTTTGTGTGTCATAAATTAAACAAGTTTAATGATTAATAATTGGATTAAATTGAATATATAATACTTAAAATCACATTTTTATCTTATTTCGGATGAAAATGTCCGAAATAGATGAAAAAAAATTTTATCTTAACAAAACATCTATATTTGTTTGCAGTTTGGATGCCATATCGAAAACCGATGTCGACTCCAGCATGTTTCGTAATTTTGTTCTTATCTCTATAAATCTATCGTGAACGGGGCATGGATTCGAATCATCGCATCCGGTTAATCCTAAAGGGCATTGCCAAAAAAGGTCGTCGCCATCAATGACCGTAACGATATCGATCATTCTAACCGATTTCATCTTGTCGTTACTTATTTCAAATCCTCCGTTCGGGCCTGTAAAAGAAGAAATTAAACCGTTTTTAGATAAAGTTCCTAATATTTTAGCTGTGAATGCCTCGGGAGAATCAATTTTTTTTGCGATATCTCCCAGCGTAACTCTCTGATTATCTATTGACTGAATGCCAATATATACGATTGCTTTTATACCGTATTTACACGTTTTAGAGAACATCTGTGATTCTTTAAGTACAAATGTATGTTTTATTTGATAAAAAACAAAAAGTTGTACATTTTTTTTGCAAATAACGTCTAGTTTTATACCGGAATTAAATATGCTGCCAAAACATGGCTTGCCAAACCAAGTAAAACAAAAATATGAAAAACCGCATGTACGAACTCTCTTTTTGCTGTAGCGTAAATAATAGCTCCTACTATATAAAATAGACCACCTGCAATCAGCCAGTAAATTACTTCGATGCAGTTTTTTTCGTTTGCCGTTTCTATGAGCGGTTTAAAGGCGATAAGTACCACCAACCCCATTAGCACGTACGATGCAGTTTTTAAATGACTGTTTCGTTTAATTTTTCCAAAACTCACAAAAATACCGATAAGTGCAATTATCCAAACCAGCCCGAACAACAACCATCCCCAAAACTGAGCTTCGCGCAACAAAATAAGTGTGAATGGCGAATAGCTTGCAGCAATGAGTAAATAAATACTGGCATGGTCGAAATGGCGTAATTGGGCTTTAGTTTTCGGTTCTTGCACGTAATGATAAATGGTTGAGGAGAGCATGCATGCCAACATTCCAAAACCGAAAATTGCGTAAGCAGTAATAGCCCAGCCGTTATCAGCAAGAATTGCTTTGCGAAGCAATAAAACAATTGCGATAATTGCCAATATTACGCCTGCGGCGTGAGATAGGTAATTGGCGCGTTCTTCGCGGATTGTATAAAACTTTTCGCTACTCATTTATTGTCATATTCAATGTAACTTTCCAGTCGGTTTCAGACCAATGTGGAGAGCCTAATAAAAGCCGTTTAATTTCTATTTCTATGCCAGGACATGAAATTTCTTTTATTACGATACTGCCGGGTTGCCCTTGTCCGTTCACATAGAACTCTACTTTAACTGAAATAGTCTCATTCGCACAAATAGCTTTATCGTAATTTTCTTTGAAATACTTTTTGAATTCAGTTTCACCGAAAACAGGAATCGTGTCTTTTACTTGTGATACTGACCCTGTAACCGATTTTCTCTTCTGTGTTCCATGAGCCACCACAACTACTTCCTCTAAAGCCATATCATCGGATTTCATCATAACATCGCCTACGTTGTCTTTTAATGGTATTTCAACATTTTTCATTCCCACGTATGATGCGATCAAATTACTTTTTTCCTCTTTGGGAACGGTTAAGTGAAACTTTCCGTCTATATCAGTTACTGCCCCCAGCTGTGTATCTTTAATATTTATTGTTGCTCCCATAATGGGTTCACCGGTTTCATCCACGATTTTTCCCGAAATGGTTTTTGTGCTGGAAGTAGTGGTTACACCTGCCACTGTGCCCTGAAAGGCTTCTTTTCTGGGTTGGACGGCTCTTGCAACGGATATTTGTTCCGGTTCAATAGTTGTTACAACTCTTTCCGGTTGTCTGGGGTATGCTGCTTCCTGCTCCGTAACTTCATCTGCTCTTTCTGTTACAACGGGTTTGGAGACTTCTATCTCCTGAACTGCAATTTCTTTAGGAGCAGCTGTTACAATTTTCTCTTCTTCTTGCTTAGGCAGTGAGTGATCGGCCACCAAAACAGTATCTTTCTCAGGTGAAAGAACGGTTGTTTCTTCTTGCTTTACGGTTTCAGATGAAGCAACCTGAATATCTTTCAAATTGGGTTGACGAAGCAAAAAAGGGATACCGATAAGTAATACAAACACGGCAGCCGCAGCCCATATCCATACACGTTTATCAATGCGTTTGGATTGCGGAGCCAGTTGCTTTTCCAATCCCTCAATCGCTGCAATATGGTCACCCGGCACCGAATCGAATCCGTCGATGGCATCTTGCAGAAAAGAGTCATTCATTGCCTCGCGTTCCAACCGATTGGCTTCCTTTCCGTGCCGTTTTCCGTGTATGTAATCTTTTAAATTCACTTTGTTCGTTGTAATTTGCACGTTGTGCGTTATTTGCTTCGCGTAATTTGTTCGCTTTGCTCACGTAATTTGTTGTGATGTAACCGCTTCAACGATACGATTGAATTACCACTGAATAATCTATTGAATTACAATTGAATTTCCAATATTCGTTTGATGCAATTCTTCAAATTTCTCTTCCCGTTCTGAATATAACTTTTCACTTTGTCGAGCGTGTAACCTGTCAACGAAACGATATCGGCATACGATTTGTTTTCGTAATAAAAATATTCGATGCTCGTTCGCTGCTCTACACCCAATTCCGTCATACAATGTTCCAATGCTGATTTTTCTTCGTTCGACTGCTCTTCATCTAATAGAGTAAAAAAATCGCCGTTTTCCATAATTGTCTCGTTAATATCTTCGAAAAAGACCTGTTTTTCTTTCCTTATTTTCAACAAGCAATGATTTTTTGCTACGGTGTAAAGCCAAGAATGAAAGTTGGTTATGCTGTATTTTGTAATCTTTTGATTTAGATCTTCAAACAAATCCATAACGGCATCCTGTGCATCGGATTCGTTGCCCAAATATTTCAAACACAACCCGTACAGCATTGGAATATAGCGACGATACAATTCGTGAAAATATATTGTCTGACCTCCGTTTTTGTACAGCTCAACCAATTCTTCGTTCGATAATTTTGCTATGTCCCTGTTGGTTCTCAATAAGTTGACGTTTCAATACATTTATCCCGGTACACAAATGTAAGAAATTTATCGGTTCGGTTATGGAATTTCATTCCAATTTGTATCTCTTTAGTAGAACCTCAAAAAATATTCATTATAAAAACTTGAAATTATGAAAGCAACATTGCAAAGAATCGGGATGATTCTATTTATGACAGGATTTATTTTTTCTGCCCTTGCGCAGGAAATGGAAGTGAGTGGAACGGTGTATGACGTGCAAGACAAATCGCCGTTAATTGGTGTAACGGTAACGGTTAAAGGCACAAATATAGGCACGGTTACCGATATGAATGGGAAATACCGGATTAAAACCGAGAAAGGCAAAATATTGATTTTCGATTATGTGGGTTTTAAAACGCAAGAGATTAAAGTGAAAAGTTCCCGATTAGATGTCTTTTTAAAACAAGACGTGGAACTGTTGGAAGAAGTTGTTGTAGTGGGATATGGAAGCAAGGCAAAGCATATTATGACGGGTAGTGTATCAGCCGTTGCAGTTGCCGATCATTCTTATTACAGGCCGCCGGTGGTTATGCCTTATCCGCGTGAAGTAAATACTGAAGAATACGAAGCATTTAAAGAAAACCGTTTTCTATCGGCCGTTCAGAATCCGTTGTCCACGTTTTCGTTGGATGTGGATGCCGCGTCGTACGGAAATATCCGCCGGATGATTAACCAGGGGCAGGTACCCGAAAAAGATGCCGTGAGGGTGGAAGAAATAATTAATTATTTTTCGTATAATTACCCGCAACCTACGGATGGGCATCCTGTGCGAATTGTGACGGAAACAACGGTTTGCCCGTGGAATAAGAAACACAATATTGTGCGCATTGGTGTGAAAGCGAAAGAAATTCCATCGGAAACGTTGCCGGCAAGCAATTTTGTGTTTTTAATTGATGTTTCGGGTTCGATGTATGGAGCCGATAAACTGCCGTTGGTTAAATCATCGATGAAGTTGTTAGTGAATAATCTTCGTCCGAAAGACCGTGTGGCCATTGTGGCGTATGCAGGTGCGGCGGGTGAAGTGTTGCCCTCGACCAGTGCCTCGGATAAACAAAAAATTATGGATGCATTGGAAAACCTGCGAGCCGGAGGCTCCACGGCCGGAGGTGCAGGGATTCAGCTGGCGTATAAAATTGCCGAAAAGAATTTGGTGAAGGGTGGAAATAATAGAGTAATTTTGTGTACCGACGGCGATTTTAATGTAGGTGTTTCGAGTACCGAAGGATTGGAGTTGCTGATTGAAACCAAACGTAAATCGGGTGTTTTCTTAACCGTTCTCGGTTACGGAATGGGAAATTATAAGGACAACAAGTTGCAAACATTGGCAGAGAAAGGGAACGGAAATCACGCGTATATCGATAATTTGCAGGAAGCCAACAAGGTATTGGTAAACGAGTTCGGCAGCACCATGTATGCCGTGGCAAAAGATGTGAAACTGCAAGTGGAATTTAATCCCAATTTTGTAAACGCGTATCGGTTAATCGGCTACGAAAGCCGTTTGCTCAACGATGAAGATTTTAACGATGATACTAAAGATGCGGGCGAATTGGGCGCCGGGCATACGGTTACGGCTTTGTATGAAATTGTTCCTGCGGGTGTGGATATGCCTGTCGGCAAAGTGGATAAACTGAAATACCAACAAACCAAGAACGATGTTTCGATGCCCAAATTCACCGATTCCAACGAATTGCTGACCGTGAAACTTCGTTACAAAAAGCCAACCGAGGATGTGAGCAAGAAGCTGGAAGTTCCGGTGTTGGCAAACAACGTGAATTTAAATGTATCGCAAGATTTTAATTTTGTTATGGCCGTGGCTATGTTTGGGCAATTGCTTCGCGATAGCGATTATAAGGGCGATGCTACGTACAAAAAAGTGGTGGAACTTGCCCGCAAGGGATTGGATAATGATCCGAATGGCTATCGGAGGGAGTTTGTACGGTTGGTGGAAGTGGTGGAACAGATGGAGAAATAAGACGAGGCGAGTGGGAGAGAGGGAGACTGGGGGAAAGTGTCTGATCATTAATCGGTCAGGCGCTTTTTAATATTGTCTTCTTTAGCTGTCGCTCTGGACATAGTAAAAAATATGTCTTCAGATTCCTGGTTATAATCGGAATAATAAGTTTTTCAAAATAAGATTTGCAACTTTACAAAAACCAACCTTCCTTCTTATCTGTTATTTAATAAATTGAACCCTGCCAAATAGTCATAAAACCTTCCTTGGCAAGAAAATTGTTCTTTAAGAATCGCAAGTAAGATGCAAGAAGCAAGACTTTTGGTATAAAGATTTAACGGAATGCTAATACGTCTAATAGTCTTTTATTGTCTGTCTTGATTCTTGGCTCTGATGTCTGACAATTTAAAAAACAAATATATGAACTTCAACAATTTTACAATTAAAGCACAGGAAGCCGTGCAAAAATCCATTGATTTGGCACAGGCAAGCAATCAGCAAATGATTGAACCCGCTCACGTGCTCAAAGGCGTGATGTTGGTGGGAGAAAATGTAACCAATTTTCTGTTTCAGAAGTTGGGAGTAAATATACGAAACTTTGAAATGGCGGTTGATAAGGAATTGGAATCGTATCCGCGTGTGTCGGGTGGCGAACCAATGTTAAGTCGCGAAACGAATGCCGTTTTTACAAAAGCTACCGATTTTGCCAGTAAAATGGGCGATCAGTTTGTATCGCTGGAACATTTACTCCTGGCGATCATCAGCGAGAAGAATCCTGCTTCGCAGTTGATGAAAAATAGCGGAATTTCACAAAACATGCTTGAAACAGCCATTAACGAACTTCGCAAGGGTGAAAAAGTAACCAGTCAGTCGGCTGAAGATACTTATCAGTCGCTCAGTAAATATGCGATAAATTTAACGGAAAGAGCACGTAACGGTAAACTTGATCCCGTTATCGGACGTGACGAAGAGATCCGTCGTGTTTTGCAGATTTTGAGCCGCCGCACCAAAAATAACCCAATCCTTATCGGTGAGCCCGGGACTGGGAAAACTGCTATTGCCGAAGGACTGGCACACCGCATTATTCGTGGAGATGTGCCCGAAAACTTGAAAAGTAAGCAGATTTTCTCCCTAGACATGGGTGCACTTATTGCGGGTGCCAAATACAAAGGTGAGTTCGAAGAACGCTTGAAATCCGTGGTAAACGAAGTGGTAAAAGCTGAAGGCGAAATTATTCTTTTTATTGACGAAATTCACACACTCGTGGGTGCAGGAAAAAGCGAAGGAGCGATGGATGCCGCCAATATCCTGAAACCTGCTTTGGCGCGTGGCGAATTACGTGCTATTGGGGCTACTACGTTGGATGAATATCAGAAATATTTCGAGAAAGATAAAGCTCTGGAACGTCGTTTTCAGACTGTTATGGTGGAAGAACCGACTGAGTCTGACACTATCTCCATCCTTCGAGGTTTGAAAGAAAAGTACGAAAATCACCACAAGGTGCGCATCAAAGATGAAGCGATTATCGCAGCCGTGCAGCTTTCACACCGGTATATCACCGATCGTTTTTTACCCGACAAAGCCATTGACCTGATGGATGAAGCGGCTGCCAAACTTCGTATGGAAGTGGATAGTGTGCCGTATGAATTAGATGAAATTCAAAGGAAAGTGAAACAATTGGAAATTGAACGTGAAGCTATTCGGCGTGAAAACGATAAACCAAAGGAAGAGATGCTTAGTATGCAAATCGAGAATTTGAAAGCTGAAGAATCGGAATATAAAGCCAAATGGCAAGCCGAAAAAGAGCTGATCAATAAAATTCAACAGAACAAAATCGATATCGAAGATGCCAAATTTGAGGCGGAACGTGCTGAACGTGAGGGTGATTACGGAAAAGTAGCAGAGTTGCGTTACGGGAAAATTAAGGAAAAAGAATCGGAAATTGAAGAGTTGAACAGGCAATTGCATGAGCAACAAGGCGGCCGAGCAATGATTAAAGAAGAAGTGGACTCGGAAGACATTGCCGATGTTGTTGCTCGCTGGACGGGAATTCCGGTGAGCAAAATGTTGCAAAGCGAGCGTGAAAAACTTCTTAATTTGGAAGATGAACTGCACAAACGTGTAGTTGGACAACATGAAGCTATTTCCGCGGTCGCCGATGCCGTACGACGTAATCGTGCAGGGCTGAGCGATCCTAAGCGTCCGATTGGTTCATTCATCTTTTTGGGAACTACCGGCGTGGGCAAAACCGAGCTGGCAAAAGCGTTGGCAGATTATCTGTTCGACGACGAAAATATGATGACGCGCATCGATATGAGTGAGTATCAAGAGAAATTCAGTGCGACACGACTCATCGGCGCACCTCCCGGATACGTGGGCTATGACGAGGGCGGACAACTCACCGAAGCCATTCGCCGTAAACCGTACTCAGTAGTCTTATTCGATGAAATAGAGAAAGCGCATCCCGATGTGTTTAACATCCTGTTACAAGTGTTGGATGACGGACGTTTGACAGATAATAAGGGCAGGGTGGTGAATTTCAAGAACACAATTATCATTATGACTTCGAATATGGGTTCGGCATTAATTCGTGAGAATTTCGAGAAAATCACCCCGAGTAATCGGGAAGATATTATCGAAAATACCAAAAATCAGGTGCTCGCGATGTTGAAACAAACCATTCGTCCGGAGTTTCTGAATCGAATTGACGATATCATTATGTTCTCGCCGCTCGACGAAGACGAAATTGCACAAATTGTACGTATTCAGTTGGGGATCATCGCAAAAATGCTTCATGAGAACGGAATTGAATTGCGATATACTGATGAAGCCATTGATAGCATTGCCAGAGCAGGTTACGATCCCGAATTCGGTGCACGTCCCGTTAAACGGGTGTTGCAGCGCAAAGTGCTAAACCAGCTATCGAAAGATATCTTGGGCGGTGTGGTGGATAAATCCAAAGCCATCGTAATTGACGCTGTAGATGAGCATATTTATTTTAGAAATTAATGCGAAGAACATAGAGCTTTGAGCATAGATTAACAAAACTCAGGGAAATTTCCTGGGTTTTGTTTTTTAACTATATATGCCTCTAACCCTACTTCTCTGTTTAATAACGTAGAATTCTCCCTTGGATCACAAGAGAAGAGTCACAGGCTATAAATTTCATGGACAGTGTTTAGTAACAGTCACTTTTCAATAAAGGGGACGATCCGCCAGCTGGCGGAGGCGGGGTTAGAATAAATGAAAATTCTCACAACTCTTTCACCATCCAGACATCGCATGACGGATGAGCAGAGTTCCCAAGAGGTTTATCGAGAAAAACAAAGCCATTTTGTTGATAAATGGCAATTGCTTTGGAAAAAACAGGTAAACTTTCAATGTACAGTTTTTTGTAACCAAAAGACCGTGCCGATTCAATACATTTGAACATTAAATTTTTGCCGATGCCTTTCCCGCGGGCATTTGCGGAAATGTAATATTTTACCAGCTCAGCAGTATCGTTATCTAATCCTTCTGACGGAAATACACCACTGCATCCCACTATCTTACTGTCGATTTCCGCAACCCACAAAACTGATTTAGCTTTGCGAAACAATTCGAATAAATGATCGGTAGTAGGATCGGAGAAAACAGTTCCCTGCCGTGGTGCATCAAATTCTTCGAACACATTGCGGATCATTTGTGCCAGCGCAGTATTATCCGATTTTTTTATTTCTCGTAACGAGTACATTATATTATTCATTCGTTCCAATTCACCCATCCACCCGTGTATATGGTAATATTCTCCAATCCTATGGATTCCAGAACCGAATAGGCTATAGC
Organism: Bacteroidales bacterium UBA1035; assembly: GCA_002316835.1. GTDB lineage: Bacteria > Bacteroidota > Bacteroidia > Bacteroidales > Dysgonomonadaceae > Petrimonas. Next base: position 12,058 of record DCEG01000047.1, read on the forward strand.
AGATCTGCCACCGGTTCTGCAATAAACAATAATTTGTTTTTCTTTGGGAAGAATATCAATATTTTCATCTATAGTTCCGTAAAACAAGTTTACGGCATTTCCGATATGGCCTTCATTGTGTTCTCTTTCACTGCGAACATCTATCAATTTAACATCGGAATCGTTCATTCTTATTTTTAATTCGTTTTTATCAATGGTTTTTGCTGAAACCAGATTACCTTTTTCCCATTCTTTCAATTGTTTGGGAGTAATAAATCCGTACAGGTTATCCATCCCGATACGCATGAGTTTTCGTGTAACATCTTCTATTTCACCTTTCCTTGCTATTACGATAAATGATTTATTATAATTCATTAGCCAACCCATTCCGGTAGAAAAAGAATCATAGTTTGTGATATTCCACGAATTCTTCAAATGTCCTTTCGCGTAATCGTTCCATTCACGTGTATCTATCAATTGCAAACCTGATTTCTTTGCTTTCTTGTATGCTTTTTCCGATAAATTGTCAATAACGGGGATTTCGGTAAGCAATTTTCGTTTCTCTTTGTTGAGTTTCTTCATCATCGCATAGTATCGGGGAGGTTCCGGCTGATTTGCCAGCAATTCTTCTACGAAACCGTCTTTGTCGTCACTGAATTGCATAGCCCAGTTCCTTATTTTCTCGTACCCGAGTGTGCTCATTGGTACTGCACCAATGGCCTTTCCGCACGATGATCCGGCTCCGTGTCCGGGCCATATCTGGATATAATCTTTTAGTTTAGACAGTTTTTGCAGAGATGAAAATTGTTGATGTGCTCCAATGCCGGATGATGCTTTATCGCCTGTAAGTTTATCCAGTAAATCCGGACGGCCGATATCGCCAACGAAAACAAAATCACCACTGAATAGCATCACAGGCTCATCGCAGATAGCTTTATCAATAATCAGATAACTCAGATGTTCGGGTGTGTGCCCCGGGGTGTGCAACGCTTCAATCAACACATTTCCCAATTCGATCTGTGAACCATTTTTCAGGCCGATATGTGGAAATTGGTATTGCCAGTATTCGTCGCCTTCATCCGAAAGATAAAGATCAGCGCCCGTAAGTAATGCCAATTCGCGCGATCCGCTCAAAAAATCGGCATGAATATGTGTTTCTAATATGTGAGTGATTTGAAGTTCGTTTTCTTGTGCTATTTCGATATAGGTATCTACATCTCTCTTGGGGTCAATAACGGCAGCTATTCCCTTCTCCTGGCATCCGATAACATAGCTGGCCTGAGCAAGGGTTTTGTCGTACACGAATTTAAAATACATGAATTTAGTTTTGGTGTGATGAATGTATAACGCAGGTTTTAAATAAAATGTTTTCTTTATCTTTGCGCAAAAATAATAAAAAATGATAGATTTCTCTAAAATTCCATCGCCCTGTTATGTGATGGAAGAAAAATTGCTTCGCAAAAATCTGCATCTGATAAAATCGGTAAAAGATAGAGCTGACGTAAACATTATTCTCGCTTTTAAAGCGTTTGCTATGTGGAAAGCGTTTCCTGTTGTGCGTGAATATATTGGTTATTCCACGGCGAGTTCTGTGGCTGAAGCACAATTGGCTTTTGAAGAAATGGGCAGTCCCGCGCATACATATGCGCCATCGTATATCGATTATGATTTTCCGACGTTCCTTCAATACAGCAGTCACATTACATTTAACTCATTATCTCAATTTTACCGGTTTTATCCGCAAATAGTTGCATCCGGCAAATCTATAAAATGCGGAATCCGGATTAACCCGGAGTTTTCGGTTGTAGAAACTGATTTATATAATCCGAGTATGCCCGGATCAAGATTGGGTGTAACGGCTAAAAATATGGGTGAAAAACTTCCTGAAGGAGTTTCGGGACTACACTTACACAACCTGTGCGAAAACAACTCCTACGATTTAGAAAAAACTCTGGAAGCCGTAGAACGAAAATTTGGCCATTTTCTACCTGAGATTGAGTGGCTTAACTTAGGAGGAGGGCACCTGATGACACACGAAGATTACAATGTGGAGCATTTAATCGGACTGCTTATCGATTTTAAGAAGAAATATCCCAATCTCGAAATCATTATGGAACCCGGGAGTGCTTTCGCGTGGCAAACCGGAGTTTTAGTGGCTGATGTAGCGGATATCGTTGAAAACGAAGGCATATTAACTGCCATGCTTAATGTTTCGTTCTCTTGTCATATGCCAGATTGTCTGGAGATGCCTTATAAACCAAGAATACGCGGAGCGTATCATGAGCCTGTTGTGGGAAAACCAATATATCGAATGGGTGGTAATAGTTGCCTGAGCGGTGATTTCATGGGTGAATGGTCTTTCGATGAACCATTAGAGGTAGGAGATAAAATCGTTTTTGAAGATATGATTCACTACACAACTGTGAAAACCACTATGTTTAACGGTGTCTCGCATCCATCCATCGGACTTTGGACACTTGACAACAAATTCAAACTATACCGTCAATTCGGTTACGAAGATTACAAAAACCGTATGAGTTGATAATCTAAAAAATAATTAAAATTTTAAGACTTAAAACAAAATCGTTCGTTTTTCTGTTTATTTATTGATAAGAAAGTCTTATTAAACAAAATTATTAACTAAAAAATTATTTATTATGGGTTGGTTGTGGTTTATCATTATTGGAGCGGTTGCCGGATGGCTCGCAGGTAATATTATGCGTGGAGGTGGTTTCGGACTGCTTGTTAACATCATTGTAGGTGTCGTTGGCGCTCTTATCGGCGGGTGGGTTTTTGGACTGCTTGGAATTGGAACAGGAGACGGACTTATTGGCAGTCTTATTACGGCATTAGTAGGAGCAATTCTGCTCTTGTGGATAATTTCGCTGTTTAAGCGAGCCTAGCTCACAAGTAGAACAATTAATAAAATCGGTGTGTCAGCAATGAACATCGATTTTTTTGTACATTTGTTAAAAATAAATTGATGAAGAAAAAGCAAATCGGAATATTTTCAGGTACATTCGATCCGGTTCATATCGGGCATTTGATATTGGCAAACTATATGCTGGAATTTACTTATCTTGATGAAGTCTGGTTTGTGGTAACGCCTCATAACCCGTTAAAAGAAGCTAACAGTCTGCTTGATGGTAATATCCGGTTAAAAATGATGAAGTTAGCATTACAGGATTTTGATAATCTGAGAGTTTCTGATATCGAATTCGGTATGCCGAAACCTTCTTACACAATTGATACGATGACAAAATTAAAAACCGAAAATCCGGAATTTGAATTTACACTTGTTATTGGTGGCGACAATTGGGTTAGATTTCCTCGCTGGAAGGATTATGAGCGTTTGGTAAAAGAGTTCAAAATACTGATTTATCCCCGGTTAGGAGAAATAGTTGAGTTAACTAACCAGCTTTCAGAAAACATTCAACTGGTAGCTGCACCGATCGTAGAGATTTCATCTACCTTTATTAGGGAAAGTATACGTGCCGGAAAAGATGTCAGAGCTTTTTTACCCAATCGGGTTTATGAATACATCATCACAAACAAATTGTACAAATAATCCACGTTTAGTTTTTTTAAAAGAAAAACTTCTGCCACTTATTTCTTATTGACTATTTTTGTAAAGATTATTCATCATTAAAACAAAACAATTATGAAAAAATTTCTCTCATTATTAATGGTGTTATCGTTTATTTTAACGATTTCTTCGTGTAGTAAGGATGATCCCAATATGCCTGCCACAGTAACATCGAATAAGGCCTATGAAATAACTTTCTTGGTTGGTGCCACTCAAGGAACAAATGCTTCGGCAACAATGAATCTATCAGATTTTACTGAATTAGGTGCTTATGTTAAAAATGTATATAAAGTTGAATTACTAAATTCAAGTGAACTTACAATTACTGGGATAACTGCTGGAGGGCATGTGTTGAAAGATGCTAAATTGACATTAGACGGTACCAAAACAGTAAGAAATTTGACTACTTTAACAGCAGATAAAACTACCACTAATAGTGAAGATATTGATTTTTTAAAACAGGTCGCTAATAGAATTGTATCGAATAAAAATGCTGGAGTTACTTTTTCAATTTCGGAATCTGCTAAAGATGTTAATAGGACTATTCCTGTTAAAATAAAAATGGATGTTATATTTCATTTAAGATAAAGTATTTGTCACAACAGAAAAAGGCCGCAAATCGCGGCCTTTTTCTGTTGTAATTATTTGATTTTTTATTCCAAATACGTATAACCGTATAATCCTGAACGGTAATTCGAAAGAAATTCTTTTCCTTCTTCAACCGAAATTTGGCCTTTCTTTACCGAGCTCATTACCCAGGTTTCTACCGTGCGAACCAGCTTTTTAGCATTGTACTGAGCGTATTCCAGCACTTCAGCAACAGTTTCTCCGTCAATAACCTGTTCTATTCTGTATCCGGTGTTGTCGTCTGTTACCACGTGTACAACATTGGTGTCGCCAAACAAGTTATGTAAATCACCCAGAATTTCCTGATAAGCACCCACCAAAAAAACGCCTATATAGTACGATTCGTTTTTCTTCAATGAATGAACCGGTAAAAACGATTGATGAAATCCGCCCTGAGCTGTATAGCTGGCAATTTTTCCGTCAGAATCGCAGGTGATATCCTGTAGCGTGGCTGTCCTTTCCGGCTTTTCATCCAATCGATGGATGGGAATGATAGGAAATACCTGATCTATTGCCCACGAGTCAGGCAAGGATTGAAACAACGAGAAATTACAAAAATACTTGTCAGGTAGCAACGATGAAAGCTGGCGCAACTCCTCCGGAGCGTGCTTTGCACGATTTATCGTAATATTTATTTCCCGGATAATTGAAAAATAGAGTTGTTCAACCTGAGCGCGGGTTTTCAGCTCAAGCATTCCCAGACTAAATAAGTCCAGAGATTCCTCCCTGATTTGCTGTGCGTCATGCCACGCCTCCAGCATGCGCGTTTGTGTCAGGTTATCCCATATTTTATATAACTCTTTCACCAATTCGTGATCATTTTCCTGAACTTCAGCTTCCTCTTCCCATTCGGGTAAGGTGGCAGTCTCCAGTACTTCGAAAATAAGAATCGAATGATGTGCGGTAAGTGCCCGACCTGATTCGGTTATGATTTTAGGGTGGGGAATTTCATTTTTGTTGGCCGCATCAACGAAAGAGAAAACCGAGTCATTCACGTATTCCTGAATAGAATAATTGATGCTGTTTTCACTGTATGACGATCGCGTGCCGTCATAATCAACGCCAAGTCCGCCGCCGATGTCCACAAATTCAATTTTGAATCCTAATAAGTGAAGCTGTACATAAAACTGTGATGCTTCACGCAAAGCGGTTTTTACACGCCGTATCTTAGTGATCTGGCTACCGATGTGAAAATGGATCAACCGGAAACTTTCGGTCATTTTGTGTTTTTTGAGTAACTCCAGAGCCTCGAGCAATTCACTGGAGTTCAATCCAAATTTACTTCCATCGCCTCCTGATTCTTCCCATTTCCCACTTCCGGAACTAGCTAGCTTAATGCGAATACCAATATTGGGCTTTACTTTTAACCGCTTGGCAATTTCAATGGTCAATTCAAGTTCGTTCAGTTTTTCAATAACTATAAAAACTTCTTTACCCATTTTTTTCGCCAACAATGCCAGCTCTATATAACTTTCATCTTTGTAACCGTTACAAATGATAATGGAATTTTCGCTTGTGTTAATTGCGAGAACTGCATGGAGTTCAGGCTTTGAGCCTGCTTCAAGGCCGATATTGAATCTTTTTCCATAGGTGACGATTTCTTCCACCACTTGGCGCATCTGATTTACCTTAATAGGGTAGACAATGTAGTTTTGAGATCCGTAACCGTATTCTTTGGCTGCTATTTCAAAGCATGTTGAAATTTTTTCGATCCGGTTATCCAAGATTTGTGGAAACCTAACCAAAACTGGAGCCGATACGTCGCGAAGATAAAGCTCGCGCATCAGTTCGTTCAAATCAACGCTTCCACCCGATTTTTTCTTGGGTGTAACTTGAACATTACCCTTCTCGTTAATAGAGAAATATCCGTTTCCCCAGCCGTTTATGTTATACAATTCTTCCGAATCTTCTATACGCCATTTTCTCATTATCAGTACAATAAAAAAAGTGATGAATTTAAAGTACAAAAATAATCAATTTATTTGTTATTCTTTCAGTTTAGCAACAACGTAGGGTTAAAAAGAACAAAATTTGGTTTTTGTGCTTTTTTAACGTTGTTTCGTGCAGCGTTTTTGCAGATATCTCATCTATGTATATATGACCTCATAATTTTAGATATATGAACTCAATGATTAAAATCCATTCTTTGATACTAACTTTTGCAGTAATGCTTTCCGGCTGTGAGAAATCGGATAACGATATCAAGGCGGGAGATCTTCCCGATCCGATTGAAATAGAACTTCGATCTACCGATAAAGAAATTCTAAAAACCGATCAGCAATTCGCTTTCGAATTTTTTGCCAACGTTTTCGATGAAGAAGCCAAAGGCGAAGACAAAAGCTTTATGGTATCGCCTTTCAGTTTGAGCATGGCGCTGGCAATGACGTGGAACGGTGCAGCCGGAGAGACCAAGACTGCGATGCAAGAAACGTTGAAAATGGGTGAAAGGAGCGATAAGGAGATCAACGAATACTACCAAAAACTGAAAGAAGCCTTGCTTAAAACTGATCCATCCACCAAATTATCGATAGCCAACTCTATTTTTACCAATAAGTTCATTACAATTAATCCCGCTTTTATTAAAACCAATACCGATTATTACAACGCTACGGTTCAATCGGTAGATTTTTCAGATCTAAAAACTGTGGGCATTATCAATAAATGGGCCTCGGACAATACTAACGGATTAATTGAGGAAGTTCTTGATAAGACCGACCCTGCGGCTCTGATGTATTTGCTTAACGCCATTTATTTTAAGGGTATTTGGACTTCGAAATTTGAAACGGAAAATACATCGAAAAAAGCATTTATGACCGAAAACGGTACAAAACGAACGGTGGATATGATGTCACAAACCGCTGATTTCAATTATACTGAAGACGAAACCATGCAGGTTGTACAACTTCCATATGGTAATCAGGCGTTTAGCATGTTAGTGTTGTTGCCTAAGAGCGGTAAAAAGCAGATAGATCTGGTTGCCGCCTTGAAAAATAAAGAATATTGGCAGAGAAATGTTGCATCGTTGCGTGAAAGGGAAGTAGAGCTTTATCTTCCGAAATTCAAAACCAAATACAGCAAAAAATTAAACGACGTTCTGATAAACATGGGAATGGGAATCGCTTTCGATAGCGAGAGGGCTGATTTTTCCCGGATGCTTGATACAGATAGTAATATTCGGGCTTTTATTTCTTTCGTAACACAAGATACCTACATCAGCACGGATGAATCGGGAACCGAAGCCGCCGCGGTAACTGTTGTTGGAATGGAAATGACCTCCATAGGCCCGCCGCAAAAAGTAGTTTTCAATGCAGACAAACCTTTTATTTATCTTATCCAGGAAAACTCTACCGGTGCCGTTTTGTTTATGGGAGCGGTGAAAGATATTTAGACGAACATAAAAGCAAATCTTTTCATTTTTACAATAATTTTTTATTAAACGCTAAGCCACTCAATAATTTATATGTGTTGAGTGGCTTTTTACTTTAGATTTTAATAAAATCTCTCATCGAACAAATTAATAATGTAACCAATTGATTGACTTGTGAGTTTGACAAAATGGAAAACATTTCTTGTTGATAGAAAAATTAATGCTCTGTTTGTTAGCCAAATAGAAAATATTTTGGAAAACTTTCTGCTTTGTTGAAAACTTTTTATTGATTTTTTTTGTTAACCTTAAAACATTTCTTAAACTTGTAATCCCAAATAACCATACTGTGGGAAAAGTTGTATTTTATTATTTGGAAAAACATTTTAATTAATCGGTCAAAAAAAATTTAATTGATGAAGAAAAAGATTTATACTTTCGACGAGGCTTACAATGCTTCGTTGGAGTATTTTAAAGGCGATGAACTTGCGGCAAAAGTTTGGGTTAGCAAGTACGCTTTGAAGGACAGTGATGGCAACATTTATGAGAAAACGCCTGAAGACATGCACTGGAGATTGGCAAATGAGATTGGAAGAATCGAAAAGAAGTATGCCAATCCGCTGAGCGAAAAGGAATTGTTCGACTTGTTCGACCAATTTAAGTACATTCTTCCACAGGGAAGCCCGATGACGGGAATCGGAAACGATTTTCAGGTGGCATCGTTGTCGAACTGTTTTGTGATCGGGATGGGTGGTAGCGCCGATTCTTACGGGGCGATCATCCGTATCGATGAAGAACAGGTACAACTGATGAAGCGTCGGGGTGGCGTGGGACACGATCTTTCACACATCCGGCCAAAAGGATCGCCCGTTAAGAATTCGGCGCTTACCTCCACCGGTTTGGTTCCGTTTATGGAAAGATATTCCAATTCTACTCGCGAAGTTGCACAGGATGGCCGTCGCGGTGCCTTGATGCTGAGTGTTTCCATCAAACATCCCGACGCGGAAGATTTTATCGATGCGAAACTGGAGCAAGGAAAAGTTACCGGAGCTAATATATCGGTAAAGATTGATGACGGTTTCATGAAAGCTGTGAAAGATGGGACGGTTTATCAGCAGCAATATCCTATCGATTCCAAAGAGCCGAAATACACCAAGAATATTGATGCAAAAGAACTGTGGAATAAAATAGTGCACAATGCTTGGCGTTCGGCTGAACCGGGAGTATTGTTCTGGGATACGATTATTCGTGAGTCGGTTCCCGATTGTTATGCCGATTTGGGTTTCCAAACAGTTTCTACTAATCCTTGTGGCGAAATTCCGTTGTGTCCATACGACAGCTGTCGTTTGCTAGCCATCAACCTGTATTCTTATGTGGTGAATCCGTTTAAGAAGGACGCTTATTTCGATTTTGAGCTTTTCGGTAAGCATGTTCGGCTCGCTCAGCGTATCATGGATGACATTATCGATTTGGAGTCTGAAAAGATCGATATGATCCTCGATAAGATCAACAGCGACCCCGAATCGGAAGAAGTGAAATCATCGGAACGTACGTTGTGGGAGAAAATCCGCAAGAAAACACTCGAAGGTCGTCGTACAGGGGTGGGCATCACCGCCGAAGGCGACATGCTTGCTGCTTTGGGAATCCGATACGGTTCGGAAGAAGGAAATGATTTCTCGGAAAAAGTTCACAAAATGGTCGCTTTGAACGCTTACGCGTCATCGGTGGAGATGGCGAAAGAACGTGGCGCTTTCGAAGTGTACGATGCCAAAAGAGAAAAGGACAATCCGTTCGTGAACAGACTCAAGGACGAAGATGCTCAACTTTACAAGGATATGGTGAAGTACGGCCGTCGTAACATCGCCTGCCTGACCATTGCACCTACCGGAACGACAAGTTTGATGTCGCAGACTACTTCGGGGATCGAGCCGGTTTTCATGCCTGTTTACAAACGTCGTCGTAAAGTAAATCCAAACGATAAAGATGTAAAGATCGATTTCGTGGATGAGAACGGAGATTCGTGGGAAGAATACGTAGTTTTCCACCATAAATTTGTGGATTGGATGGAAGCAAACGGACATTCTACCACTAAAAAATATTCCAATGAAGAAATCGATGCATTGGTGGAAAAATCTCCGTACTACAAAGCAACTTCCAACGATGTGGACTGGCTGATGAAAGTGCGTATGCAAGGACGTGTTCAGAAGTGGGTTGACCACAGCATCAGTGTAACCATAAATTTACCCAGCGATGTCAGCGAAGAACTTGTTGGCGAACTGTACATGGAGGCATGGAAAAGCGGTTGTAAAGGTTGCACCGTTTATCGCGATGGTTCCCGTTCGGGTGTGCTGATTACAAACGAAGAAAAGGAAGACACTAAAAACGATGAAGATTGCTACGAGTTACCGCAAATAGTAACTTCTCGTCCTACGGAATTGGAAGCAGATGTGATTAAGTTTCAGAACAATAAGGAGAAATGGATTGCATTTATAGGATTGCTCAATGGTCGTCCGTACGAAATTTTTACCGGTATCAACGATGAAGACGACGGAATAATGATTCCTAAAACAGTTACGACCGGTAAAATCATCAAAGCATACTACAACGATGGACAGAAACATTACGACTTTCAGTTTCAAAACCGTAGAGGTTACAAAATCACCATCGAAGGACTGGACAGCAAGTTTAATCCCGAATTCTGGAATTATGCCAAACTTATTTCAGGAGTACTTCGTTATGGAATGCCTATTGATCAGGTAATTAAACTGGTATCGGGACTGGAACTTGATAGCGAAACCATCAATACCTGGAAGAATGGAGTTGAGCGTGCGCTGAAACGTTATTTGCCCAACGAAACCGAAATGAAGGGCCAAAAATGCCCTGTTTGCAACCACGAATCGTTAGTCTTTGAAGAAGGTTGCTTGAAATGTCGTAACTGTGGAGCATCGAAATGCGGATAATTAGTAACCGTTTGGCGAATTAGAAATAGAAAAAGCGATATCGAACGGTGTCGCTTTTTTAATGTTAATTTTGTAATTTTGTCCTATGCAAGATACCTATAAAACCATAGAATCCTCAGCCGAAGGCTATATCACGGAGAAAAAAAGCAAGTTTCTTTCGTTTATTTTTCCTGTGAAATCACCTGAAGAAGTAAAAGAAATAGTGGATGAACATCGTAAGAAGTATTACGATGCGCGGCACGTTTGTTGGGCCTATATGCTGGGATCGGATAGGGAAGAGTTTCGTTCAAACGATGACGGAGAACCATCGGGAACAGCAGGACGGCCGATATTGGGACAAATAAATTCGTATGAACTTACCAATGTTTTAATTCTTGTTATTCGATATTTTGGTGGAACGCTTTTGGGAACAAGCGGATTGATTAAAGCTTACAAGGAAGCCGCAGAAGATGCCATAAAAAACGCTGAAATTGTTGAAAAAACTATCGATGAGACATTTATTATTCATTTCGAATATTTGCTGCTCAACGATGTGATGCGTGTCTTAAAACAATTCGAAAACGTTAATTGGGAACAGGATTTTCAGGAAAGTTGTACGATGAAACTTCGCATTAGAAAATCAGAATTTCAGCGACTTCACGACAACCTTTCACAAATTTACGGCGTGAAAATTGAAAAACATTAAGGATATTCTGTGTAATATGCTTTTTGTCAAGGCTATAGGTTGAGAATGTCCTCTTTTTTACTTCGTTTTCACACAATAATTAATAACAAAATTTTGAAAAATTCTTTTTGCTGATACAAAATTACTACTTTTGCAGGCGAAAAACGAAGTGAAATACCCCTTATGGGGGTTTAAAATAAGATGAATGGCAAAAAATTTGGTTATCGTTGAGTCGCCCGCAAAGGCAAAAACTATTGAAAAATTTTTGGGTAGTGATTTTAAAGTAATGTCAAGTTACGGGCATATTCGCGATCTCAAAAAGAAAGATTTCAGTATTGATATTGAAAATAATTTCGAACCCATTTACGAAATTCCGGCAGACAAGAAAAAGGTTGTAACGGAGTTAAAAGCTGCGTCTAAAAGTGCAGATACTGTTTGGCTCGCTTCCGATGAGGACCGCGAAGGAGAAGCCATATCGTGGCACTTGTATGATGTGCTGGATTTAAAGAATAAAGATACCAAACGAATTGTTTTTCATGAGATTACCAAGCCTGCCATTCAGGAGGCTGTAAAAAATCCAAGGAAAATAGATAAAAACTTGGTCGATGCACAGCAAGCTCGTCGTGTGTTGGACAGAATTGTTGGCTTTGAACTTTCACCCGTCTTGTGGCGAAAAATAAAACCTGCGCTATCGGCAGGACGAGTTCAATCGGTTGCTGTAAGACTTATTGTTGAACGTGAACGTGAAATTCAGAATTTCAATAGTGAAGCCGCTTACCGAATTATCGCCATTTTTACCAAAGAAGAGAACGGGCAGCAATACGAAATAAAAGCTGAATATAACAAGCGGATTCAAACCAAAGAAGAGGCGCTGGCTTTGCTGGAAAAACTGAAATCATCGGTTTTCACGGTCGAAGATATCACTACCAAACCGGCGAAAAAATCGCCTGCGCCACCGTTCACCACATCTACATTGCAGCAGGAAGCGTCGCGAAAACTCGGTTTCTCGGTGGCGCAGACGATGATGGTTGCGCAACGTTTATATGAATCGGGACGGATTACTTATATGAGAACTGACTCCGTAAATTTGTCTGCTCTCGCAATCAATACTACTAAAGCAGAAATAATTGGACAGTACGGTGAGAATTACCTGAAAATCAGAAAATATACTACAAAATCCAAAGGTGCACAGGAAGCGCACGAAGCCATTCGTCCCACTTACATTAACGAACATGAAGCGGGTGCAACTGCACAGGAAAAACGTCTTTATGATTTGATATGGAAGCGTACCATTGCATCGCAAATGGCAGATGCTGAACTCGAGAGGACTGTCGCTACCATAGATATTTCCAATGCCGATGGTAAATTCGTTGCTACAGGCGAAGTGATTAAATTCGATGGGTTTTTACGCGTTTACATGGAAGGTACAGATGAAGAAAATGGTGAAAACGAAAGCGGATTGCTCCCTCCGATGAAAGTAAAGGAAGTGTTGCTGATGCAGGAGACCACTGCCACAGAACGCTTTACACAGCGCCCACCGCGATATACAGAAGCTTCGCTTGTACGTAAAATGGAGGAGTTGGGTATTGGCCGTCCATCTACGTATGCGCCAACAATTTCTACGATCCAAAACCGCGAATACGTGGAAAAGAAAACTGTTGATGGCGTAGAAAGAGTTTATAACATTCTCACGCTGAAAAGCGGAAAAATAAAAGATACCGATAAAAAAGAAATAGCAGGAACCGACAAGAACAAACTTGTTCCTACGGACATCGGAATTGTAGTGAATGACTTTCTGGTAGAGTTTTTCCCAAGAATTGTAGATTATCATTTTACTGCAAACGTTGAAAAAGATTTCGATACTATTGCCGAAGGCAAGCAGCAGTGGAACAGCGCAATAAATGATTTTTATAAAGTGTTTCGTCCGATTGTGGAAGAGACCATGGAGATGCGGATGGAGCACAAAGCCGGTGAGCGTGTGCTCGGGCAAGATCCTAAAACCGGTCGTCAGGTATCGGTGAAAATTGGTAGGTATGGACCATTGGTACAGATTGGAACTCCCGACGAAGAAGAAAAACCTAAGTTTGCTTCCTTGCAAAAAACACAATCTATCGAAACCATTTCACTGGAAGAAGCACTCAAATTATTTGATTTGCCTCGCTCGTTAGGAGCATTTCGGGATAAAGAAATGACGGTTGGTATTGGCAGATTTGGTCCATATATTCGTCACAACAACAAATTTGTTTCGTTACCAAAAGGTGTTGACCCGTTGGAAATTACCGCTGAAGAAGCTATCGAACTGATCGAGGCCAAAGAGAAGAAAGACAGAGAAAAGATCATCAAAACTTTTGATGGAGAGCCTGAATTACAAGTGTTAAATGGCAGATACGGTCCTTATATCGCATATAAAAAAGAGAATTTCAAGATTCCTAAATCACAAAAACCGGAAGAATTGACATTGGAGTTATGTAAAAAGATAATCGAAGGAACGTTAAAAACCGATTCTGCGAAAAAAACTACGAAGAAAACGACTAAAACGGCTAAAACTTCGTCAAAGAAAACAAAAGAATAGTTTTTTTGTCATTCTGAACGTAGTGAAGAATCTAAAACCAGATGAAAACTTTTGGCACTCATAACTATTTTGTTTATATCTTGACAAATATGAACAGGACAGTTTTGTATATTGGTGTGACAAATAATTTAACTGAAAGACTATATTTTCATTCCATCCTGGCCAGAATTCAAAAGCATTTACAGCAAAATATAAATGCTTTTACTTGATTTATTATGAGTTATTTGAAGATATTAATCAGGCAATATTGAGAGAGAAAGAATTAAAAGGCTGGAAACGTGATAAAAAAGAAAAATTAATTAATTCTTTTAATCCAACTTGGACATTTTTAAACGATAAATTTTAGATGTTTCACTTCGTTCAACATGACAAAGGCATAGACTTTCTAGATCGTAATTCTGCGAATTCTGAACAAAAAAAGTTTCAAGAAAAACAATAATTGTATGAAAATCCGACAATCCCAATATACTGATTTGCCACAACTACTGCAAATCTATGAGACGGCACGTCGATTTATGCAACAAACCGGCAATGCAGGACAGTGGGTGGACGGATACCCTAAAGAAGAACTATTGATCGATGACATAAATAAAGGCAACAGTTATGTTTGCCTTAATGAAAACAACGAAATTACAGGCACTTTTTATTACATTGTTGGTGAAGAACCCACCTACCTCAACATCTATGAAGGGGCGTGGTTAAACGATGATCCTTACGGAGTTATCCATCGGATTGCTTCCTCCGGAAAGCAAAAAGGAATTGCTGAAACCTGCATTAACTGGTGCCTGGAAAAATGTGAGAATCTGCGTATTGATACACATCGTGATAACAAGGTGATGCAGAGCATTCTGCAAAAACTCGGATTTACTTATTGCGGAATCATTTATCTGGAAAATGGAGCTGAAAGGTTGGCTTATCAGAAACTTATTGGTTGAGTGAATTCTCTTTCAAGCTTCTCTAATACAATATCAATCCTGCAACTCCTGCCAGTACTATCAGAAGAATCGGATCGACTTTTTTAATTGAAGCAAAAAAGACTGCGCCAAAAATTATCCAGCTTTTATAATCGATAAAATTATGATCGTCAATCAATAACAGGGCAGCAGAAGCGATAAGCCCTATCACGGCAGGTTTTAATACCGATAGAGATGCCTGCATCCATTGATTTTTATTCAATTTTGCGAAAAAAACACATACAACGGTCATCAGTATAAGCGATGGAATGCTTACTGCAAATGTGCAAATGGCTGATCCCAAGACACCATACATATTACCAAATCCCATATTAGTAACAACGGAATATCCGATATATGTGGCAGAATTATATGCAATTGGGCCCGGTGTAGTTTGAGAGATGGCAACAATGTCGGTAAAATCAACTACTGTAATCCAGTTGTGAGCATCCACCACCTCATACTGAATGAGCGGAAGCATCGCATATCCTCCGCCAAAGCCGAAAAGTCCAATTTTAAGGAATACCCAAAATAACAATAAATATAACTCTAAAAGTTCCATATTTGTCCTCTAGCGGTTTAATATTTTCTTTATGTACACCAAATGCAGAATTCCCAACAAAATGGCTCCGAGAACAATATATATGGGTGAAACCCCAGCCAGCCATACCAGAAGAGCTACAGAAACCGGTATCCAGCTATTCTTCCAATTTATTTTTGCAGCTTTTCCCAAAATTACAAGTGGTGCGGCGATTAACGCGACAACTGCGGGACGTATTCCCTTGAAAATTCTTTCTACTACCGGATTTTCTTTAAATTGAACAAAAATCATGGCAATCAACAGAATAACGACGAATGAAGGCAAAATAACGCCCAATCCTGAAAAAAGACTGCCTTTGAAGCCAAGTCTTTTATTACCAACAAACAATGCAGTGTTTAAGGCCATTGGGCCCGGCATCGATTGGGCGATGGCAAGTGTATCCATAAATTCATCATCACCCAGCCAGCTGCGCTTGCTCACAACCTCGTTCCTGATCAGAGGAATCATTGCATAACCACCGCCAAAGGTGAATGCCCCGATCTTAAAAAAAACAAGAAACAGTTCCCAATATTGTTTAGCTAAA
Organism: Bacteroidales bacterium UBA1035; assembly: GCA_002316835.1. Lineage (GTDB taxonomy): Bacteria > Bacteroidota > Bacteroidia > Bacteroidales > Dysgonomonadaceae > Petrimonas. Next base: position 27,887 of record DCEG01000047.1, read on the forward strand.
CTCATATCTTTTTAAATTAAAAAAAGCAGATTGCAAATTGATGTAATCTTTTGCTAATCTGCTTTCTATAAGAAGCCGCACCGGTGGAATAAGTCGAAACTCCTTATGACAGGATTTGAGTGTCCCGGTATCTTTGTAATCCGCTGAGCGTAAAGCTTGTCCCGAAGGATGCGGCCCGCCATTGATGCCAAAAACGAGTCTCGGTTTATAGAATGTAATTGATGAGTTTCCCTATCGACCAATGCGGCAATTACTCATTCATTTTATAAAGTCAAAGATACAATGTAGAAGTGAGACAAACAAATTTTTTCAGTCTTTTTTTAGCTGAAAATGCCTTGTTATGTTCTATAACATTATCTTACAAGCTGTTTTTAACTTTGCAAAAATTTTTCGATTTCGCTGTCGGAAACCTCGTAATTCTTTAAATCACCCGCCAGGTATTGGTCATAGGCGCTCATATCTACCAATCCATGTCCAGAGAGGTTAAAAAGAATTACTCTTTGTGAGCCTTCTTCCTTAGCTTTATTAGCTTCACGAATGGCCGAAGCAATGGCATGCGTGGATTCGGGAGCGGGAATAATTCCCTCGGTTTGAGCGAAAAGCACACCGGCTTCAAAAGTCTCCAACTGAGGAATGGCTACTGCTTCAACAAGATTATCTTTTTTTAACTGGCTTACAATGCTACCCGCACCGTGATAACGTAATCCGCCAGCGTGAATGTTTGCCGGTGTGAAGTTATGTCCCAGCGTATACATGGGGATAAGCGGAGTATAACCCGCTTCATCGCCGAAATCGAATTTAAAAGCCCCTCGTGTGAGTTTCGGGCACGAGGCCGGCTCGGCCGCGATAAATCGTGTTTTTTTGTCACCTTTCATAACGTGACGCAAGAATGGAAAAGAAATCCCAGAAAAATTGGAGCCACCGCCAAAACATCCGATGACGATGTCGGGGTATTCCCCGGCCATCTCCATTTGTTTTTCTGCCTCTAAGCCGATAATTGTTTGATGCAATGAAACATGGTTTAATACACTTCCCAACGTATATTTACATTTTGGCGTTTGCATGGCCAATTCAATAGCTTCGGAAATGGCAGTTCCAAGGCTTCCTTGATAATTAGGACGCTCAGTCAGCACCTTTCTTCCCGATTTGGTTGACATGCTTGGTGATGGAATTACTTGCGCTCCCCACGTTTGCATCAGTGAACGGCGGTAGGGCTTTTGCTCGTAACTTATCTTCACCATGTAAACTGCAATCTCCAACCCGAAAACCTTTCCGGCAAACGATAATGCGGTTCCCCATTGTCCTGCTCCTGTTTCGGTTGTTAGGTTTGTTGTGCCATCTAATTTATTGTAATATACTTGTGGGAGAGCTGAGTTTAATTTATGTGAACCCACCGGGCTGACACTTTCGTTTTTGAAATAAATATGTGCAGGAGTATCAAGTGCCTTCTCTAGACCGTATGCTCTCACCAAAGGTGATGGACGATAAATTTTATATTTATCACGAACTTCTTCGGGAATTTCAATCCACGTATCCGTTTCGTTAAATTCCTGGCGTGCAAGCTCCTCTGCAAAAAGTGGATACAAATCCTCAGGCTTAAGCGGCTCTTTTGTTCCCGGATTGATCATTCGTAGTGGTTTGTTTTGCATATCTGCTACCACGTTGTACCAATGCGTTGGGATTTCTGTTTCAGGTAATAAAAATTTCTTTGTTTTCATCTGTATATTATTTTAATTGAGTGCTAATAAAAAAGCCTGAAGCATATGATATCAGGCAATGATGTCTTCTTGATCTTTAGAAATCAATTTTGTTTTACAAAAGTATGATTTATTTTTTTAAAAGCAAGCAAAACGATATTATAAAGCCCATAAAACAATAAAATCCGAAGATTGTTGCTTCGGATTTTATTTTCATTTTCAAAACAGTTCTCAGCTTATTTCTTCTTTGTGAGCATCCCCCATAAAATTAATACGAGTAGTGAACCGCCAATAGCCAGTAATAGGTTTACAAGGCTGAATTTATCCATAGTTCCCAAACCCAAAAGAGTACCAATCCAGCCACCGATAAAAGCTCCGGCAATTCCAATAAGTATCGTTACGATACATCCGCCCGGATCTTTACCCGGTTTCAACCATTTGGCAATTGCACCTGCAATAAGACCAAGAACAATCCATGATAAAATTCCCATAATTCCGTTTTTTGATATTTAAAAGGTTTTATTTCCATTCAAAAATAGATATTTTAATTTAGAAACACAATTTTTTCATTGAAATTTTCAACATTTATCCAATTATCTCCATTTTGTTCGTCGATATTTTTATTTCTAGAAAACTTTATGCTATTTTTGCACAAACATATCAGGAATGTGCATTTTATGGCTATCGTAACACCAAAAACAAAACGAAATCTTATAGAAGTGGCTCGTCAACTTTTTGCAAAAAAAGGTGTCGAAAGCACTACCATGAACGAGATTGCTGAAGCATCAGGATATGGACGCAGGACGCTCTACACTTATTTTAAGAACAAGAAAGATATTTACAAGGCAGTTGTCGGATCGGAGTTACAAAATCTATATTCTGCATTGGAAGACGTTATAAAGCGCGATTTGCCTGCGGACGATAAATTAATGATGTTCACTTTTTCCCGATTAACCATAATTAAAGAAGTAGTGACTCGAAACGGAACTCTTCGTGCAGACTTTTTCCGGGATATCTGGCTGGTGGAAAATGTGCGTAAAGAGTTTGATAAAAAAGAGATAGAGTATTTGGAAACAATTCTTTCCGATGGCTGCAAATCAGGTGTATTTGCTGTTAAAGATGTACCCAAAACTGCCGAAATACTGCATTATGCACTCAAGGGGCTTGAAGTTCCGGTCATAAGAGGCGTTTTAAATTTAAGATTAGACAAACAAGAGGATAGGGAAATAGTTCACAGCCTTATTCTTAAAGGACTAAATAAAAGTAAATAGGAAATTAGAACTCAACAAAAACAAATTAAAAACTACAAATAATGAAATTATTAGAAGGAAAAACAGCACTTATCACCGGTGCCGCTCGTGGTATTGGAAAAGCTATTGCACTAAAATTTGCTGCAGAAGGTGCCAATATTGCTTTCACTGATCTAAATATTGACGAAGTGGGTAAAGCTACCGAACACGAAATTGCATCACTTGGCGTGAAATGCAAAGGATATGCTTCAAACGCTGCAAATTTTGATGAAACACATAAAGTAGTGGAAGAAATCATAAAAGATTTCGGCCTTATCGATATTTTAGTAAATAATGCAGGGATTACTAAAGACGGTTTAATGATGCGAATGACAGAACAGCAATGGGATGCGGTTATTAACGTAAATCTGAAATCGGCTTTTAATTTTACTCACGCAGTTACTCCGGTTATGATGCGCCAGAAATCGGGAAGCATTATTAATATGAGTTCTGTGGTTGGTGTATCGGGAAATGCAGGTCAATCTAACTATTCTGCTTCTAAAGCAGGCATGATAGGATTGACAAAATCGATGGCAAAAGAAGTGGGTTCAAGAGGAATTCGTGTAAATGCCATAGCTCCGGGCTTTATAATTACTGATATGACTGCAGCGCTTTCAGAAGAAGTGCGCAACGAGTGGGCAAAACAAATCCCATTGCGACGCGGCGGTACTCCTGATGATGTTGCGAATACGGCTATTTACCTTGCATCTGATCTATCTTCGTATGTGAGCGGTCAGGTAATTCATGTGTGTGGTGGAATGAATATGTAAGAGTTATCAGTTTTCAGTTTTGAGTTTTCAGTTCAAATCTGTGAGTTTTGAAATTTGAGGCATAAGGTTTTCTTTATGCCTCTTTGTTATTCACCTTAACGGCTATATTAGAGGATTAGCTACAATTTTTAATAATAACCTCAGATAAAAAAGCTATCTTTGTGCTGAAATTTCATTGCAAGAAAAAACCACAAACTGAGCGTTAGTTCTAACGACGTTCGGTAAAAAGAATCAATAAAAACTACCTATGAAAGTTTTTGATACGAATGTACAGTTATTGAAATATACCGTTCTTAAAGAGATCATCAAAAGAGCTTATAATAACACCTTGGATGACGCGTATATTGATATTGCCAAAGCAATTTCCCCGGGGCCGAAGGCAAAACTGCGATGCTGTATTTACAAGGAAAGAGCGGTTACTCAGGAACGTATAAAGATGGCAATGGGAGGCGATACTAACAATCCTAATGTAATTGAAGTTATTGATATTGCTTGTGATGAATGTCCTGTTGACGGATTGTTTGTCAGTCCGGCCTGCAGAGGATGTATTGTTCATGCTTGTCAGGAGGTTTGTCCGCGAGATGCTATAGATATTTTTGATCGTAAAGCCGTTATTAACCAAGACAAGTGTATAGAGTGCGGTAAATGTATCAAAGCCTGTCCTTATAGCGCCATTATCGCGCAGCGTCGTCCGTGCGTGAAAAGTTGCAAGGTAAAAGCTATTTCAATTGACGAGAATAAAAAAGCGGTTATCGATAACGATAAGTGTATTCAATGTGGCGCGTGTGTTTATCAATGTCCATTTGGTGCAATTGCCGATAAGTCGTACGTGTTGGACATTGTGGATATCCTGAAAAAATCAGAGAATAATACTGCTTATAAAGTTTATGCAGTGGTGGCGCCTGCCATCGTGAGCCAATGTCGCTATGGAAGGCCTTCGCAAATTGTTACCGCCATCAAAAAACTGGGTTTTTATGAAGTGGTTGAAGCTGCACTGGGAGCCGATATAACGCTTCACAAGGAAGCCGAAGAATTTAAAGAAAAAGGTTTGATGACCACTTCGTGCTGCCCTTCGTTTGTGATGTATATTGAAAAAAACTTTCCTACTTTGCAAAAACATATTTCTCATACACCTTCGCCAATGATAGAAACTGCCCGCTTGATAAAGCGGAATGATCCCACTGCAAAAGTAATTTTTATTGGGCCTTGCAGTTCTAAAAAAGCAGAATTTAGAATGGAAAAGACCGGGGGAGCCATTGATTGTGTAATGTCGTTTGAAGAATTGCAGGCGTTTGTTGATTCTTTCGATATAGATACGGCGCAGTGCGAAGATACACAGTTGGATAATGCCTCATTTTATGGCCGCATCTTTGCTAAATCGGGAGGGATTGCCCGGGGAATTTCGGATTTGGCTGAAGAAATGGATATTGATAACCTTAAACCTTTGGTTATGAATGGAATTGACGAGTGCAAAGTGGCATTGCTGAAATTGAGGGCAAACAGAATTGATGCTAATTTCTTTGAAGGAATGGCATGCGAGGGTGGCTTTATTAACGGTGCATTGTGTATTACTCACATGAACCAAAATGTGGTGGATGTAGAAAAGTACGCCAATGAAGCGCAAGAAAAAACTATTCACAACTCACTTAAACTGTATAATATAGGGAAGTCGTAAAAATACTTTCCGCACAAGGCAAACTCACTCGCTCTTTTAAAAAAAGATTAATGGCACTTATCTCAATTGACAAGAGTGATCGATTTCAGCTATCTGAAGAATGAAATTTGGCATTATTATAAATTTTTTTCCAAATGAAAGTTTTATACGAAGACAATCACATTATTATTGTTAACAAAGCTGCCGGCGAAATTGTGCAGGGTGATAAAACCGGCGATAAACCGCTTTCGGAAATGGTGAAAGAATATTTGAAAGTGAAGTACAACAAGCCCGGAAATGTGTTTTGCGGAGTTACGCATCGTTTAGATCGTCCGACGAGTGGGGTAGTGGTGTTTGCCAGAACAAGCAAAGCGCTTTCGCGTATGAATGAGTTGTTTAAGAAGGATGAGGTTGATAAAACGTATTGGGCAATTGTGAAAAATCTACCCCAAAAAACCGAAGTTACGCTTACACATTACCTTATTAAAAACGAACGGATCAATAAATCTACAGCCTACGATGTGGAAAAACCAAATACCAAGAAAGCTGTTCTGCATTACAAAGTGATTGCTCAATCGGAAAATTATTATTTATTGGAAGTTGATTTAGAGACGGGACGCCATCATCAAATCCGGTGTCAATTGGCAAAAATCGGGATTCCTATCAAAGGCGATCTGAAATACGGCAGCGAACGTTCCAATCCTGATGGAAGCATCAGTCTTCACGCCAGACGAATATCGTTTATTCATCCCGTTTCGAAAGAAAAAATTGAAGTGACGGCTCCGGTTCCGGAGGATAATTTGTGGAAAGCTATATCAGCTTCTCTTCATACGCCATCTTAACCAACACTGCGGTATTTCGGGCGCCGAGCTTGAAAAGCAGGTTTTTTCGGTAACTGTTCACAGTTTCCATGCCCAGAAACAACTTTTCGGCAATCTCGGCGTTGGTATATCCGTCCACGATATGCTTCAGCAACTCTTTTTCGCGTGGTGTGAGCCAAATATGTTGTTTGGTGGAGCGTTTCATCAGCATATCTATTTGCTCGCAAAGAAATTTCTCTCCATTGGCAACCGTTTCAATGCTCATCAATATCTCCTCGGGCATCGCATTCTTTATCACGTATCCCGATGCGCCGTTTTCCATCATTCGCCGCACGATAGTGTATTCCGAATAACTCGTCAGCGCCACTATTTTTACCGCCGGATACAGCGTTTTTATCTCCTTGCATAAATCTATGCCGCTGGCATCGGGAAGGTTGATGTCGAGTAACAGCACGTCGGGTTGCTCGCGGCGCAGGTTGGCAAGACATTCTTTACCCGAGTAACTTACAGCCGTTGTTTTCGCGAAACCCGATTCGTCAATGAGCTTCTGCAGGCCTTCAACCAATATTTTATGATCGTCAACAATATGTACGGTAATCATTTCAATTTGGGATTTTATCGGACTTCTGTCTCTCTCATATTTTAAATTCTACGTTTATTTCCGTGCCTTTGCCCGGTTCTGAGAAGACGTTCATTATTCCGCCAACCGATTCTGCCCGTGTGCGGATATTGTTCAATCCGGTGCCCTTAACGGGTGTTTTGGGGTTAAAACCTTTGCCGTCGTCTTGCACGGTGAGCGAAACCCCGTCGGGTTGATGAACGATTTGCACGTTAATGTTTTCTGCATCGGCATATTTCAGGGCGTTGTTTACCAGCTCGTGAACGCTGCGGTAGATCATAATTTCAAGCGTATTCTCGAGCCGATCATCGTTGCCGAAATAATGAAATTGCACGTTGGACAAGCTGTCGCAAAAATCCTGTAACGAAACTTTCAAGCCGTATCGCGAGAGCGAGTCGGGCATCATGTTGTGCGCTACGCGCCTGAGTTCCGAGATGGAGCTGTCTAACATATCCACCACTTTATTAAATTGTATCACATCTTCCGATGCGAGAAGCGCACCACCTTTTTTCATATCGAATAAATTAAGTTTTACTGCCGAAAGCATTCCGCCAAGCCCGTCGTGCAGGTCACGCGCCAGGCGTGTGCGCTCGGTGGCTTCCCCTTCGAGGATGGCGTGCGTGGCAATGAGTTGTTTTTCTTTTTCCAGTTGAATTACTTGTTGCTGAGCTAAATGCTTTTTCGCACGCTGGCGCAGATACAGCGCTCCCAACAATATTATTATTCCTAATAAGCTTACGACAAAAATTATTCCGTAAAGGACACGTTCTTTTTCCAATGTGTTTATGCGGATCTCTTTTTTCTCGGTTTGGTATTCGGTTTCGAGCAGTGCTATTTGCCGCTGGTTATTGTCGGCAAAAACCGTGTCTTTCAGTAAGTAAGCCGCATTGAGTTGGTTAAAAGCCGTTTCGAAATTGCGGTTATGAGCATTCGCGTGTGCTAATATCCATAACGCTTCGCGTTGCTTGTCTTTGGCTTGCAGTGCGATTGCGGTTTTTAGCGCTTCACTTGCCGTTTTTTCTGCTTCGCCAAATTGTTGGTTTTCCAAATAGGCTTCAGACAGCGCCACGTTTTTTCTCATAATTTCCCATTCATCGCCCACCTCTGTGGCGAGCTGCTGCGCTTTTTCGTACTCTTTTATCGCCAATGGATAGTCCCTTTTATATTCCATCAGAAAAGTGCCGTAGTTCAGATGATAAAGAAATGTTTTGTACGTGTCGTCGTACTTTTTGCCATACGCCAACACCTCTTTGAGCGACGGAATGGCTTCTTCATATTTGCTCTGCTTCATCAGCGCATTCGCCAAATTGGTGTGCGCGGTGGCTGTCATAAAATCATCTTCATTTTTTTGAGACAGTTCTATACACTCGCGTGCATATTTTTCTGATCTCGAGAAATCACCCACAAGCGCATACAGCGTAGCAAGGTTATTTAACGTGTACGGACGAGATTTTACATCGCCAATCTCATCGAAAATTTTGGATGCACGAATGTAATAATCAATGGCTTGTACATAATCGCCCTGGATTTGTCTAACCGTGCCGTAATTGTGAAAAACCATGCCTTGACCAAGAATTCCTTCTTTTGTTTTAAGGGAACGATAAATGTGTTCTGCTTTTTCGAGATAATGGAAAGAAGAATCCAAATCGGTGTTAATTAGTGTGAAAGCAGCGCCCTTACTACGATAACTGTGTGCAAGCTGCAGGGGGTCGTTTTGCTTTTCTGCTAAACCAACGGCTCGTTCAGTGATTTCAAACGCTTTGCCGGGGCGGCTATACAGATACCGTTTCGAAAAGAAAAGAAGCGAATCTACGTTCACTTTTCCATTCTTATCGGTATGCTTCAAAAGAAGTGAATCCACATCCTGCGAAAACGATTTTATTGTCATAAAAAAGAAGAAGAAGAAAAAAACATACAGGAGAAGAATATTTTTTATTTTCATAATCTGTTAATAATAAGTGGATTGTATAGCTGTGATTAAACGTTTGTTTTGCACATTACAAAGTTAATATTATCCGTCCGCCAGGTAAAACCCCTTTTTGGGGGTATTTTTCGCTGTCTCGTTCTTGTAATTTTGCATCGGTAAAGATGTGCAAAAAAACTGAAAGAAAAAATAAAGACACATCATAATTATATGTAAAACATTTTATTAACATCAACAAAAATTATCACATCAATGAAAGAGTATTTAAAATTTCTGTTTTTGGCAGTAATTGCCATAGTTATCGCATCTTGCGAAAAAGACGATATTCTGGAAGAAGAAATTCCACAAAACTGCAATATGGTGGAAGTAACGGAACACATTACCCAACCCACTACTTGGACGGTGGGAAACGTTTACGTAATTAAACGGACAATTCAGGTAAGGAATGTCCTGACCATAGAGCCCGGCGTTATCGTTAAACTGAAAGATGGCCGGATCGATGTATTTGACGGTAAAATCCTCGCATCCGGAACACCGCAAAAACGAATTGTTTTCACTTCGTTTGCCGATGACCGCTACTGTGGTGATACTAATGGCGACGGAGCTGCCACAAAACCCGAAAAAGGCGATTGGAAAATGCTTTATATTCAGGGTGGCACAGGAAACGTGTTTAAAAATGTTGATTTCTTTTATGCCGGACAAAATTCAGGAGGCTATTATAATGCCGTAAATATCGGTGGTTCTACTACCACTTTTGAATTTGACAACTGCCGTTTTGCTAACACCTTGTTTAATCCGGGAGCATCCTACGAAAACGCCACTGCATTCCACGGTGGTTCGTATATGACTAACCCCGAAACGCATAAATTTACCAATAACGCGTTTTTCGACAATGGAAAACCGTTGTACGTCTGGACACATTATACGGTGAACCCCAATAATAAATTCCATAATCCGGAAAATCTGGAGCAAAAAAACAGCCACAACGGTATTACTCTGGTAGGCGGCAGCACGGAAGCCACCGTGAAATGGCACGTTACCGAAGTTCCTTATGTATTAGATGAACGCATTCAGGTTTTTGGTTCACAGGTTATTGATATCGGTCCCAATGTGGTAGTGAAGTTCAAGCGGTCAGGCGCCGGCATTTCAAGAAGTGCAGCATCGAACGTTATCCTGCATTCAACAGCTATCCTTACCTCTTTCAAAGATGATTCGGTGGGCGGCGATACCAATGGCGACGGAAATGCCACCACTCCGGCAAAAGGTGATTGGCTAGGACTTTATAATAACTTCGTCCCTAGTTTTTACGAAGCAAGCGCTAATATCCGGTATGCAAAAAATCCATAAAAGTTAGAGGTCGGATAATAGATAACAGATAACAGAACACAGACATTAGATAGTCTAACAGCTGACTGCGAAGCGGTCTGAAATCTGACATGCAAAAATAAATCACTCCATAAAAAATAATAAATCAATCAACATTTAAAAAATCAACAACAAAATGAAAAAAGTCTTCTTTTTTGCCGTAATGGCAGCAATGGCGTTTATGCCACTTTCAGCACAACAATTTCAAAAAGGAACAGGCGCGGTAAATTTAGGAATTGGACTGGGAACCGTTTTGGGTGGCTTAGGTACCGGCCGTCCCGCAGTAACGCTTGCTTACGACCACGGTATGTGGGATATAGAGAATGCCGGAGTAATCAGCATCGGAGGTTATTTTGGCAATGCCGGATATTCGTACAAAGATGCCGGTTTCTCGCAAAAATGGAACTACTGGCTGGTGGGAGCGCGCGGCGCATATCATCATCACGGTTTCAAGAGCGTTCCGCAACTCGATCCTTATGTGGGGTTAATGTTGGGATATAATATCGTAACGTATTCTTCGAGCGGAGATTACACAGGCCCAAACAGTTATGGAAGCGGAATAGGATATTCTATCTTTATCGGCAGCCGGTGGTTTTTTAGCGATAATTTTGCCGCATTTGCCGAACTTGGCTATGGAATAGCCGTTTTAAACGCCGGTGTATCGTTTAAATTTTAAACGATTGTGACTTTGTCAAAGGTTGAGTCTTTGACAAAGTTCTTCCGGCACGAGAAGCAATATACTTTTCATAAATTCTTTTCATAATCTCAATGTTTTAGAAGTAGTTTCAAGGTTAGTGTTTTTTTAAACAGGGGCATTCGAAATGGATGTGCCTGTTTTTTTATTGTAGTCCAATATCAGAAATCCCCCGATCGGAGTCTTTTCTTTTCCGCTTGTCGCTTTTTGTCATCAAGACGTTTCTGAATTGACTTTAGTGTGCGTTTAGTAGCAATGCGTTTTTCACCAATATGTAGTGCTTTAATTAGAAGTTTCTCCAATTTAATTACAACTGCTTTCTTGTTCATGATCTGTGATCGTTCAACATCACTGCTAATTTGCAAAATCCCATCCTTGTTGATACGATTTTTTAATTTTTCAAGAATCGATTGCTTTTGCACATCAGATAATACCTGTGATTGAGCGATATTCAAAAACAACGTAACTTTGGTTTCGACCTTATTTACATTCTGTCCACCACTTCCGCTACTGCGTACTGTTGTAAAAGTACACTCATTCATCAGTTTATCAATATCCAATTTCATTACAAAGCTAAAAATTCGTTCTTCTGAACAAAGATAAACTATTTTAACCGTACGAAGAATACAGCGGTTGTTAATAATCTTTTTTGGATGAAATGCTATTCATCAATCTTTTTACTTAAATTTGTGCATTGAGAAAATATACTAATTAATTTATCATAAATGAAACCTACATTATTTGTATTAGCTGCCGGAATGGGAAGCCGTTACGGTGGATTGAAACAGTTAGATGGCGTGGGACCTAATGGCGAAACCATAATGGATTACTCCATCTACGATGCCGTAAATGCCGGATTCGGAAAACTCGTGTTTGTTATACGTCAATCGTTTGAGAAAGACTTCCGTGAGAAAATCGTAAAAAAATATGAATCGAAAATTCCTGTAGAACTTGTATTTCAAGAATTGGACGCACTTCCCGAAGGATTTTCTGTCCCTGAAGGCCGTGTAAAACCTTGGGGAACCAATCATGCTGTAATGATGGGTAAAGAAGTGATCAACGAGCCATTCGCTGTTATTAATGCAGATGATTTTTACGGACGTGAAAGTTTCAATGTGCTTGCAGATTATCTGAAAAATCTGGAAAACTGCGAAAATAAATACTGCATGATAGGTTATAGAGTGGGGAACACGCTGTCGGAAAGTGGAACGGTTGCCCGTGGTGTTTGCGAAACTGATAAAGACGGAAACTTAACAGGTGTTGTTGAACGTACTCAAGTAAAGCGAATAGATGAAGCGGTTAAATACAAAGATGAGCATGAAAATTGGATTACCATTGACGATAACACACCGGTATCTATGAATATGTGGGGCTTTACACCCGATTATTTTCAACATTCCGATGATCATTTCGTAAAGTTTTTAAAAGAGAATGTGGAAAACACAAAAGCTGAGTATTTTATCCCATTGGTGGTTAACAATTTGATTGTAAATGGAGTTTCTTCGGTAAAAGTATTGGATACTCCTTCGAAATGGTTCGGTGTTACTTACGCAGATGATCGTCCCGGTGTAGTTGAAAAACTACAGAAACTAGTGGATGATGGTGTTTATCCGTCACCGCTCTGGTAATTAAATTGCACGATGTTAACTGTCGGATAACTCATGTTGTGCGTCTGTCTGACATTTGCTTTCTAATATCTATTTAAAATGATTGATGTTCTCATCATATTATTCCTGATTCTGCTGAATGGATTTTTTGCCATGTCTGAAATTGCTGTTGTATCTGCAAAAAAGACGAAGCTTGAAACCGAACGGAAAAAAGGGAATAAAGGTGCAGAAAAAGCATTGAAATTGCAATCTGACCCCGATAGTTTCTTATCGTCAGTTCAGGTTGGCATTACATTAATTGGTATTGTTAACGGTGCATACGGGGGAGCAACTCTTGCCGTTCACTTAGTTCCGTTTTTCAATAAATTTGCATGGAGCGCTCCTTATTCAGAGACTGTTTCGATGGTACTTGTGGTTGTTGCAATTACATATTTATCGATAGTTATAGGGGAATTGGTGCCAAAAACCATTGCATTGAATAATGCTGAGAAAGTTGCTACTGCAGTTTCAAGACCAATTCACTTTGTGAGTATCATTTTTTATCCTTTTGTTCAGTTCCTGGCAGTTTCTACCGGTTTGTTTAACAAACTCATCGGACTGAAACCAAAAGACGATATAATTTCTGAAATGGAACTTCGTGCCATGCTGAAGACAGCGTCAAAGGAAGGAGTTATAGAAAGAGAGGAGAATATTATTCACGAACAGGTATTTTACTTTTCCGACAAACGTGCACGCCATTTAATGACACACAGGACGGATGTAGAATGGGTGGATATATCGAACGAGAAAGAAGAAGTAATAAACGATTTGCTGTTAGCCAAACACAGTAGAGTACTTGTTTGTAATAAGGTGTTGGATGAGTTCGTGGGCATTGTTTCGATGAAAGAATTATTTTCGGAATTATACAAGAAAAACGACATTGATATTCAGAAGCTAGTCTATGAACCCTTGATAATTCCTTCTACCCTTCGAGCGAGAAAAGTACTGGAACAGTTCCGCCAAAATCATAAATTTTTTGCAGTCGTAGTAGACGAGTATGGAAGCCTGGACGGGATTATCACGTTACACGATATTATCGAAAATCTGGTTGGTTCAATTCCTAACGAGAATGAAATTGAAGAACCCGATATTTTCATGCGGAATGAAAACTCAGCACTAATCAATGGCGAAGCACCCATTGAAGTGCTCACCAACTTTATTGATGATTTTATCATCGATTTCGAAGAAATAGATTACTCTACTGTTGCCGGATTTGTGTTGTCAAACATTAATAAGATTCCGCAAGTGGGTGACGTTTTCACGTATGAAAATACTACATTTGAGATTGTAGATGTTGATGGCAACAAAATAGATAAAGTAATGGTGACCAAAAAAACGAAAATGAATCATGAAATTTTGTGATTTTTTTTGCCCGTTATATATAAAAAATGCGTCTAATTGTAAATGCTAGTAATTTGTAAACCAAAAAGTTGTATTCGGTTAATAAATGAGGGTATATTTAATAAAGAATTTTATAATTATAAGAAATATGTTTAATAACACATTCTTAAATTCGTTGAATTATTTAAAAATGTGTTATTTTTACACGAATTTTCAAAGAAAGATCCAGTCTTCATCACCATCTTATTTTTAAAACCTCAAAAACATGAATAAAATGTATAGCAAGTCCGGTTTGCTGTCAAGCGCATTCGAAAAAGAAGTCGATGGAAAGCAAACCGGCTTATACGTTCTTACCAATAAAATTGGCAACGAAGTTACCGTTACAAATTATGGTGCAAAAATTGTTTCGATAGTGGTTCCCGATAAAAACGGAACCCTTGTTGACGTTGTATTGGGGCACTCATCAATTGACGAATACCTAAGATCGGAGGAACCTTATTTTGGAGCAGTTTGTGGCCGTACGGCCAACAGAATTGCAAACGGTAAGTTCAATTTGGACGGTAAAGAATATAAACTAGCCATTAACAACGGACCTAACTCGTTACACGGTGGAATAAAAGGTTTCAATGCTGTTGTCTGGGATGTAAAAAACATTTCACAAAACAGTATCGAATTGTATTATTTATCTGTTGACGGCGAAGAAGGTTTTCCCGGAAATCTTTCAGTTACAATAATCTATACGTTAACTGATGATAATGCGCTGGATATTGTATACAGAGCGACTACCGACAAAACAACCATCCTAAATCTTACTAATCACTCTTACTTTAATCTTTCCGGTGAAGGCGATCCGTATATCGGTGATCATGTTCTCATGTTGAATGCGGATACTTATTTACCTACCGATGCTACAGCAATACCATATGGAGATGCAGATCCGGTAAAAAATACACCTATGGATTTTACAGCTTCACACACCATTGGAGCAAGAATTAACGACGATTTTCAGCAACTTCATTTTGGGAAAGGTTATGATCATACCTTTATTTTAAATAAACAAAGCGAAAATGAATATTCGTTTGTGGGTATTTGTGAATCACCCAAGACAGGAATCAAAATGGAAATGTATACTACCGAACCCGGAGTACAAATGTACACCGGAAACTGGATGACTGGCGGATTCATTGCTAAAAACGGACATCGTTATCCCGAACGTTCTGCAGTATGTTTCGAAACTCAGCATTATCCTGACAGTATTAACAAGCCTGAGTATCCATCAATAGTTTTAAAACCCGAAGAGACATTTAATTCAAGAACAACTTACAAATTTTTGACATAACGAGATTACTCAAAATAAATTAACATTTTTATTATTATCAAAAAGTATGAATACAACAACTGATCAGAAAAGTAACCGGATTGTGCCTATCATCATGATGATTGCTCTATTTGGAATGATCGCATTCGTGACCAATTTGGCTGCGCCCATGGGGCAAGTATTAAAAGAACAATTTGGAGTTTCTAATTTCCAGGGGTTATTGGGAAATATGGCAAACTTTATTGCTTATGCTGTAATGGGAATTCCTGGTGGAATTCTTCTACAACGAGTAGGTTACAAAAAAACTGCACTTGTAGCTATCGCTGTTGGTTTTTTGGGAGTATTTATTCAATTTCTCTCAGGACATGCACCTCATACAGCGGCTTTTGCAGTATATCTTTTAGGAGCTTTTGTAGCAGGTTTCTCCATGTGTTTGTTAAACATTGTAGTTAATCCAATGCTGAATACATTGGGTGGAGGGGGAAATAAAGGAAATCAACTCATTCAAGTTGGTGGATCTTTTAACTCTGTGATGGGAACATTTACACCGGCCTTTGTTGGTATTTTAATTGGTGAGGCTGCCAAAGCAACCATTAAAGACGTATTTCCGGTAATGTATATTGCCATGGGAGTATTTGCTCTTGTTTTCTTTGTGATGCTACTCGTAAATATTCCGGAACCTCATGCTACAAAAACAAAAGAACCTCTAAAGAATCTTATGAGTGGAGCAATGAAATTCCGACACTTCATTTTAGGTGCTATCGCCATTTTCGTTTACGTTGGAGTTGAAGTTGGAACACCGGGTATTTTAATTTTGTGGTTATCTGACACACCGGTTGGAAAAACAACAGCTGGATTTGTTGCAGGTACATATTGGTTTCTTATGTTAGTAGGAAGATTGTTAGGTGCATCTGTGGGTGACAAAATATCCAGTAAAACAATGCTTTCGGCGTTCTCTTTTATTGGTATACTCCTCGTATTGGCAGCAATATTCTCACCGGTTAGCACACAAGTTTCTATTCCTGCACTTCAAACCTCGGCCACTGGTGCACTCTCATTTGGAATGGTTCAAGTACCCATTAATGCAATGTTTCTTGTTATAATTGGTATTTGTACATCAATTATGTGGGGAAGTATTTTTAACCTTGCGGTTGAAGGTTTAGGTAAATACACACCTGCTGCTGCTGGAATATTTATGGTCTTAGTTTGCGGTGGAGGTATTTTACCGGCTATCCAGGGAGCCGTGGCTGATGCTGCCGGTTACCTTACAAGTTATTGGGTGATTTTTATCGGATTAGCTTACCTGTTATACTACGCTTTAATTGGATCTAAAAACGTAAATAAGGATATTTCTACTGAAGATGTAGAAGATGTTCCTGTGGTAACTGCTCCCCAAAGCTTGCCCACAGAAGAACAAATGAAATAATTGTATCAAAATGACTAAAGAACAAATTTTAAAAGTTTATCAAGAAAAATTTGGTAATGATACACCTGAAGTTTACGCGTCTCCCGGACGCGTAAACCTTATTGGTGAACATACCGATTATAATGGAAGTTTTGTATTTCCGGGAGCTATCGATAAAGGAATGATAGCCGCTATTCGATTAAACGGAACAAACAAAGTACGTGCTTTTGCTATAGATTTGAATGAAAGTTCGGAATTTGGCCTAAATGAGGAAGATTTGCCAAAAGAAGGCTGGGCAAAATACATTTTTGGTGTATGTCGTGAAATAGTTAAGCGAGGTGGAACAGTAGTTGGTTTCGATACTGTTTTTGCAGGTGATGTGCCACTGGGAGCAGGGATGTCCTCATCTGCCGCTTTGGAGAGCACATACGCTTATGCGCTGAATGATATGCTGAATTTGGGAATCGATAAATTTGAACTGGCACGAATTGGACAATCTACTGAACATAATTACGTAGGTGTGAAATGTGGCATTATGGACCAATTTGCATCGTTGTTCGGGAAAAAAGGACATTTGATCAGGCTCGATACAAAAACGATGGAATATGCATATTTTCCGTTTAATCCGGAAGGATATAAATTGGTTTTGCTGGATACGGTTGTAAAACACGAATTGGCTTCATCCGCATATAATAAACGTCGTGAATCATGTGAGCACGCTGCTGCTACTATTGCTAAACGACATCCTGAAGTGAAATTCCTTCGCGACGCAACAATGGATATGCTTAGAGAAGTGAAGAGTGAGATTTCGGAGGAAGATTATATGCGAGCTGAATACGTGATCGAGGAAACACAACGCGTGAGAGATGTAAGTGATGCATTAGAACGCGGCGATTATGAAACCGTTGGTGAAAAAATGTATGAAACACATCACGGAATGAGTAAACTCTACGAAGTAAGTTGTGAAGAACTTGATTTTCTGAATGATGTGGCAAAAGAACACGGCGTTACAGGTTCCCGGGTTATGGGTGGTGGTTTTGGAGGATGTACCATTAATCTTGTGAAAGATGAATTGTACGATTCTTTCATCGAAGATGCAAAAGAACAATTCAAAGAAAAATACGGCCACGAACCTAAAGTATACGACGTAGTTATAAGTGACGGTGCTCGTAAACTTTGATGTTCTGGATAATGCATATCTGTTAAAATGGCTATCGCCGATAAGTTTTTTTCAAACTTTTATCGGCGAAGCCATTCTCTCTAACTTGTTATTTCTTACTTTTAAGTTCTAATATTATGCCAACCGGATTTTATTCTCATGATGCGAAGTTTCTTGTCGCTGTGGATTGTATTATTTTTGGATTCAAAGACAAAGAACTTCATATTTTATTAACTCGCCGTCCACTCGAACCAAACATAGGTGAATGGTCGCTTATGGGTGGATTTATGGACGAGAACGAAGGACTTGATAAAGTTGCGGAAAAAGTCTTATTTAGATACACACGACAGAAGGGTATTTACATGGAGCAGGTTGGAGCGTATGGTGACATTGATCGTGACCCCGGTGACCGGGTAATATCGGTTGCTTATTACGCACTGGTGCGTCTGGAAGAGTTTGACACAAGCCTTGCCAAAGCATTTGATGCCAAATGGGTAAATATTCGGGAGCTTCCCAAATTAATATTCGATCATAACCTTATGGTAGAAGATGCTTTAAGATTGTTGAGATATAAAGTTTCACTGCAACCTATTATTTTTGAATTTTTTCATGGGAAATTCACACTTCCGGCATTGCAGGATCTTTGGGAAGCCATATACCAAATGCCGGTTGATAAGCGAAATTTCCGTAAAAAAATTGCCATAATGGGGATTCTCGACAAACTGGATTTAAAAGATAAATCCTCCTCAAAGCGAGGAGCATTTTATTATGTCTTTAACCAGAAAAAATATAAAGAGTTTATCGAAAGCGGAAACAGATTTTCATTGTGATGAAAATGATAATTTTTGACAAAGCTTTTGTGTGCTAACTTTGATATAAAAACCTTTTTATACTTCGTTTAGGAGTTTTTTCAAACTCTTCGATTCTTAACCTGTATGATGCAATTTTACTGTAATTAGCTAACTTGGAGTTTATTTCTCTTATCTCATTCTCGAAGAGAGAATCATATTGTTCGGGTAATATATTTTCTGCTTTCAAAACCTCTGTATCCGGAACAATTAGTGCAACAATTTTTCTATTTTCCTCTATCGCAAGCGATTCTAAAATGTAGGGTGAGTTATTCAGTTTATCTTCAATATCCTCGGGATAAATATTTTGTCCCGATGGGCCAAGAATCATATTTTTGTTCCGTCCTTTGATAAAAACAAAATTATCCTTATCCAACAATCCCAAATCTCCGGTTTTTAGCCAGCCATCCTCTGTAAAGGTAGCTTTTGTTGCCTCCTCGTTTTTGTAATAACCCAACATCAAATTCGCACCTTTGGTTAATATTTCACCAACAACATTCTGTGGATCATCGGAGTCTATCTTAACCTGCATTCTATCTACTACCTTACCGCACGATCGTTCCTTAAATTCTGACCAGAACGAATAAGAGATGAGCGGACCGCATTCTGTCATTCCGTAACCAACTGTATAAGGGAATTTTATTTTTCGCAGGAACTTTTCCACATCTGCGTTCAGGGCAGCTCCTCCGATAACTACTTCTACCATTTGGCCACCGAAAACTTCAATCAGCGATTTTTTCACCTTGTTATAAACAATGGAATTTAAAAGCGGGACCTTAATTAATGTTTTTGCTGCACCTTGTTGAAGTTTCGGAAAAACGTTTTTTGTCACGATTTTTTCAATAATAAGTGGAACAGCTAACACTAATTTAGGTTTTATTTTTGCAAATGCATCAAGCAGAACCTTGGGAGAAGGCGTTTTTCCCAAGAAATGAATATGACAACCCATTGATAGGGAATTTAGTATCTCGAAGGCAAGCCCGTACGTATGAGCCATAGGTAACATACAGACAATGTTATCACCCGAGTTGATGAAATCCAGATTATCATTTGCAAACTTGGTGTTCGACCAAAGGCTTCGGTAAGGGATCATGACACCCTTTGGACTGCTTGTTGTTCCCGATGTGTAATTTAAAACGGCAAGTTCTTCCGGTTTATCGGTTCTAAAAGCGATATCGTTAACAAAAAAACCTTTCTCATATTTCTTATCAAAAAAAGTAAATGCATTCGAAACAAATATCTTAAGCTCTTTTGAAGTTACTTTTAATAATGAAAAACTATCAAGTGAAAAAACAGTTTCAGCTTTTGGTATTTTACTCTCATCTATCTCTTTCCATATACTCTCATCTACGAAAAACATCTTAGAATCGGAATGATCTACAATGTACTGAACACTCTCTTTATCGAATTCATGCAAAATACTAACGGCAACAGCTCCGAATGAGAGTGTTGCAAAAAATACTATTGCCCAGTTTGCGGAATTTTTCCCACAAATTGAAATTTTATCACCGCGCTGAATCCCTGCAGTTATAAAAAATTCGTGGAGTTTATCAATTTCGAGGGCAAAGTCTTTATAATAAAATGTATTGCCCTGAAAATTAGTCATCGCGGGTAAATCCCAATGATTCCGTATGCTTTGCTCAATTAATCCGAGAAAGGAATTTTGATTCATTTTGTATGTTTTTATTCTAACTATTGAAACAATTAAGTTCATGGATTGTTTGTTCGGATTTATTATAAAAAAATGTCAATTTTCTGTTATTACCGATAAAATAATTAAATTTGTATAATGAAGAAGATCTTATTTATCGTTATCCTGTTTTTAAATTTTCTATCATTTTATTCCAAGAGTGCGGTTGTAGTCAAAAAAAATCCTCCTTGGTGGGGTACTTTCAATTATCCGATAAGTAATTTTGTTAGTAAGGCAGCAGCAGGAACGAAGAGTGGATGATTTATAACCGAATAGTGACTGATCCCGGAAAACTAACTCATTAAAGGAAGAAGTATACCTGGAGTTGTAGAAATCCTGTACTTGAGTCCCGCGGACAATATTCCCGAAATAAGTACTTCTCATTGAAATAACTCTAAAAGAATTTCTATATTTTCTAATTCCAATTTATTATTAATCTAAAAAATGAA
Organism: Bacteroidales bacterium UBA1035; assembly: GCA_002316835.1. Taxonomy (GTDB): domain Bacteria; phylum Bacteroidota; class Bacteroidia; order Bacteroidales; family Dysgonomonadaceae; genus Petrimonas. Next base: position 48,576 of record DCEG01000047.1, read on the forward strand.
AGAATGAAAAGCAAAATTTATATTTCAGTTTTTTTGCTTCAAACGGTTTTTTCTCTTTGGGCTCAAAATATCACAATTCCTGTTGAAACCGATAATGTTGCTATCGTAATGCAAACCAATGCCGAAAAGCAATTGAAGATTATTTATTCGGGAAAACGACTAAAAAATTTTTCCGAATATGAATTGACAAGCAGAGTAAATAATTTAAATGCAGAGGGAGCTTCTGCAAATACGAATGTTTTTGCTGTGGCAGGCATAAACAATAACTTTACAGAACCTGCAATTGCAGTTGTTCACACCGATGGAAACAATTCTCTTGATCTGAAATATGAGGCGCATAAAGTTGATAAAATGCCTGATGGTGCCACTTTGACTTCCATAACACTTAAAGATCCTGTTTATCCTTTTTTCGTAGATTTATTTTTTAAAACGTGGCACGAAAATGATGTAATTGAACAATGGAGTGTTATTCGACATAACGAAGATGGGAATGTTATTTTGAATAAATACGCATCGGCCAACTTATATTTCTTTAATAAAGATTACTATCTGACAAGTTATAACGGATCCTGGGCCAAAGAAATGCAGCCGGTTATAACGCATTTACAACAAGGGATGCACACGATTCAGACTCGGCTTGTAACACGTGAAAATCTGCATACTTCTCCAAATTTTATGTTGTCTTTCAACAAACAAGCAACAGAGACAGATGGCAGTGTTTTGATTGGCCAGATTGCCTGGAATGGAAATTTCTCCATCCAATTTGAGACAGATGTTTATAAGAACTTACATTTGGTAGCCGGCATAAATCCGTATCAATCTGCATATCAACTTAAACCCAAGACTCCTTTTGAAACACCTCGTTTTATTTATACCTTTTCGTTTGAAGGTATTGGTAAAGGAAGCCGAAATCTTCATTCATGGCTGAGAAACAACACCCTGTTGGATGGAAAAGGCGAAAGGCTTACATTGCTAAATAACTGGGAAGCTACATATTTCGATTTTGATCAGGAAAAACTGGTTGGATTATTCTCAGGTGCAAAAAAGATGGGAGTAGATATGTTTTTATTGGATGACGGATGGTTTGGTAACAAATATCCGAGAAACAACGACAGAGCCGGATTAGGTGACTGGCAGCCAAACAAACAGAAACTACCCGATGGAATTCCTTATCTGGTTGAGTCTGCCGAAAAAGCAGGTTTGAAGTTTGGTATTTGGATTGAGGCAGAAATGGTAAATCCAAAGAGTGAGTTGTATGAAAAACATACCGACTGGGTATTGAGACAAGAAAATCGTCCAGAAATATATTTTAGAAATCAGTTGGTGCTCGATTTAGCAAATCCGGAGGTTCAGGATTTTGTTTTTGGAGTTGTGGATAATTTATTTACAGAGAATCCATCGCTGGCATATATAAAATGGGATTGTAACGCGCCTGTATTCAACGCACATTCCAAATACCTTGAAAACAAAAAAATACCTCAATCGCATCTGTATGTAGAATACACAAAGGGTTTTGAGAATGTTCTTAAGCGAGTTCGTTCAAAATATCCAAAAGTCCCGATGATGCTTTGTTCAGGCGGAGGAGGCCGTTCAGATTATAGCCTTTTGAAATATTTTACTGAATTTTGGCTAAGTGATAACACAGATCCTTTGGAGAGAATATATATGCAATGGGATTATTCCTATTACTATCCTGCAATTGCCATGTGTAATCATGTTACGGACTGGAGCAACAAATCCTTAAAATACAGAACTGATGTTGCTTCGATGGGAAAACTGGGCTTTGATATACGGGCAAATGAATTAAATGAGACCGATATGTCCTTTTGTCAACAAGCCCTAAAAAACTATGATGACTTTAAGCATATTATCTGGCAAGGCGATATGTTCAGGTTAGTTAGTCCCTACGAAAACGACGTCGCTTCTTTGATGTATGTGAATTCTGATAAGACTAAAGCAGTTATGTTCAATTACCTGACAAACTGGAGATACGTAGGAGAGCCGTCTTTGCGACCGGTTATTCTAAAAGGATTGGACCCCAATAAACGATACAGAATAAGAGAGATAAATCTTTATGGTAACCAGCGCACTCCAGTTGATGATACGAAGTCGTACAGTGGTGATTTTTTGATGAAAGCAGGATTCAATCCTTTAGTGAATTTGAATCGTACAAGTGTAGTATTAAGTATAGAAGAGTTATAAAAAATATAATTTATATCAGTAATATTTTATTATTTTCAACTTCTGATATTTTAAGATTAAATGTTTCCTGAAAATTTTTATCTCTAGGAACAATGTCTTTTTATAGTATGCGAAAACAAATTTTGTTATTTATCATCATATTTACGTCTGTTTTTTGTGGTAAAAGTAGTATGCTTAAAGCACAAGTAACAAACGCCGAAAACTTCAATATCTCATATTTAACTATGGATAATGGGTTATTACATAATTATGTTGATGATATATTTAAAGACAGTCGTGGTTTTCTATGGTTTTCTACCGGAAGCGGTTTATCACGATACGATGGATATAATTATGTTCATTACAGCATGAACACCCAACCGACGAGATTAAAAGGCAATTTTGTTCGTAAAGTATGTGAAGATAAATACAACAGGCTGTGGATTATTTCCGACGGAGGATTAGATATTCTTGACTTGAATTCGGCAAAATTAGTTTCTCTACAAAAGGATGAAGAAACGCCTTTACCATTTTTAAATTCGCCAATATTAAATATTCTTCATGATAGTCAGGGTGACATATGGTTATACTCAAATAATGCCATATACAAAATTGTTTTCAATTCCATTGGAGAAATTGATGATGTACTCGTTTTAAAAAATATTATTGGAGTTATACCTTTTGTTGCTTTAGAAGATATCGATAAGGATGGTAACATTTGGACTGGCATAAATGATGAAGTTTGCAAAATTTATGAGTCAAAAGATAAGCAGTTAACGGCTATACCGGTATCATCTGAGTTGAAATTCGAAGATAACACGCTTATCACGAGCTTTGCTTTGAGAAACAATGAGGTCTGGATAGGAACCGACAGAGGTTTAGTGAAGTTTTTTCGAAAAGAGGGGAAAAGCGTGACATACAATCACAGTAATCTGGATTCAAAATCCTTGACTCAGGATTATATAACATATTTGTCGTTAACATACAATAATCTTCTTTTGGTGGGCACATATCAGGGACTAAATATTTATAATCCTGCAAGCGACAATTTTGATCACGTTACAATTCAGAAAACTATCAGAAGTGACAGATTAAACAGCGATTTTATTAATTGTATTTTTTCAGATCAGCATATTATCTGGTGTGGTACGGAGACAGGTGGAATTAATAAACTAAATCCACGTAGCTTACAAGTTATTAATTACGCACACGATGAAAACAAGAAAAATAGCATATCTAAGAATCCCGTAAACACAATTTATGAGGATACCAATAATGAGCTTTGGATTGGCACGGTAGAAGGAGGATTGAACAAAAAACATAAAAATGACAGCTTTACTCACTTTACCCAGTCTTCTTCAACAAAGTTGAGTCATAATTCAGTTAGTGCAATAACCGAAGATAATATAGGCAATCTGTGGGTTGGTACCTGGGGAAGTGGAATTTCATTAATCGATCTTAAATATCCTGAAAGGCCTTCACATAAATATATCAATTCAGATACTCGTCCTTCTTTTCTAATCGATTATGTGGGAGCATTGTGTTATGATAAAATTAATAATGGTGTTTGGATTGGAACGAATCAGGGATTGTATTTTTATGATATTATTGAAGATGAAGTTCGCATACCGTTTAAGGCTTCCAACGATATTAATGGTTGTATTGGTGCTGTTATAGATGAAAATGATCAATTATGGGTCGGTTGTACCGAAGGAGTATATGCTATCGATTTAAATAAAAAAGAAAGCGGTGATTTTAAATATAAGCATTTTAAATACAAATTAGATGATCCCGGTTCTGAACTAGTTGATAGAATTACAAGCCTTTATTTGACTTCTGATTCGGTCTTATGGCTTGGAAGTGATGGATTTGGAGCATATAGGAGGGAAATAGCCGAGAATGGGGAGATTTCATTCAAATCTTACACCACTGCCAACGGATTAGCCAATAATAACGTGAGAGGAATTTTAGAGGATAAGTTAGGTCGAATCTGGATTGCAACAAATTATGGACTCTCGTGTTTTAATATTGACCAAAATATTTTTTTAAATTTTTATTACCATGATGGATTAATTTCCAATCAATTCTATTGGAATGCCTATTTTAATTCACACGATGGATTACTATATTTTGGAACAACTGATGGCCTTTGTGTAATTGACCCGCTCAGTAAATTTAATTTTAGTAATTATCAAAATCAAAAAGTAGTTTTTACAAAACTTTTAATTGATAATAGAGAAATAATACCTGGCAATAACTACATTAAGAATGACATTTCTGTTGTTAGAGAGTTATCCATTCATGAGAGGGATAAATCTTTTACACTTGAGTTTTCATCATTAAGTTATAATAATCAAAGTGATTTTGTTTATAAATATAAATTGGTAGGATTTGATGATGAATGGATCGAAGTAACTTCCGGTACTCCGTATGCCAGCTACATGAACTTAGCTCCCGGACAATATACATTTCAAGTCAAATATGTTGCCAAAAACGAAGATGAAAATCAGGCTGATCAGATAACTTCAATGAATATCAGAATAAGACCCTCTTTTTACAAAACCTCTTGGTTTGTTTTTTTTGTGATCATCACTCTAATATCAATTATTATTTTTTTAAACTACGTGCGAATTCGTTCACTCGAAAAACGACAAAAAGTGCTGCAACAAGTAGTTGATGAGAGAACAAAAAAATTGAACGATCAAAAAGAAGTTTTAGAACATCAAAAACAAGAACTTTTTAACACAAATATTTTGTTGACTCAACAAAATGACAAAATACTGAGTCAACAATCTCAAATTCTGGAGATGTCGAAAAAGGTTCAAAAAACAACTAAAGATAAGATTTCCTTTTTTACCAATGTCTCGCACGAATTAAGAACGCCGCTTACGTTGATAATAGGGCCAATAGAAAGAGCACTAAAGCTAAGCAAAGAAAAAAAGGTCGTAGAGCAATTGAGATTAATAGATGACAGTTCTAAATATCTACTCACTTTGATTAATCAACTTATGGATTTTCAGAAAGTTGAGTCAGATAAATTTGACGTTAATTACACAAAAGGAAATTTTATCGACTTTGTGGGATCCATAATTACTCCTTTTAGGTTTTTAGCTGATAATAGAGGTGTAACGTTAAGAAGTTTTTATAGAACGAATTACCCGATTTCTTTTTTTGACCATGACGCACTACATAAAATTCTGACAAACCTTTTATCGAATGCAATTAAATTTACTCCTAATGGGGGTAATGTGTCCATTTATTTTGCTTCTTTTTTAAATAAAATGTCAAAAAAAATTATATATATATGTGTTAAAGACTCAGGTATTGGTTTACCCGATGATGATGTTGAAAAAATATTTAACAGGTTCTATCAGACACAAAATCAGGTTCAAAATGCAGTTGTTGGCCAGAGCGGGACAGGTATCGGACTTTATTTGATAAAGCACATTGTTAATGAGTTGGGTGGAGAAATTTATGCGAAAAACAATAGAGGAAACGGATGTTCATTTAGAATTTTGTTGCCATTGGTTGAAGAGGAGACTAAAGAAATAAAAAAATATTTTAAAGACGAACTTGAAGAAAAAACAAATTATGTAAATAAGCGCAATTTATCTTCAAAATCACTAACCTTTTTAGTTGTAGAAGATAATAAGGAGATGCGAAACTATATATGCTCAATATTGGATGATTATTATCGTACAATTTCTGCAGAGAATGGGGTAGAAGCATTAAAGATACTGGAAAATGGAAATATTGATTTTGTTATCAGTGACTTAATGATGCCGCATATGGATGGAATTGAATTATCGAAAAGAATTAAAGAGAATTTATCCATTTCACATATTCCTTTTTTAATGCTGACTGCTAAAACATCAAATGTTGATAAAATAGAGAGTTACAGGGTTGGGGTAGATGCATATTTAACTAAACCTTTTAGCGAAGATATATTAATAGCCAGAATTAATAATATATTGGAATCCCGCAGACGCTATCAAAGAAAATTTTCAATCGAGATGAATCCCGAATTATTTGAATTTGAAGAAGATTCAAAAGACAAGATTTTTTTGGAGAAAGCCCTAGAAATAATGAAAGACAATTATAATGATGATTCTTTTACTGTTGATGACTTTGTTGAACTTATGGGAGTAAGTAAATCTTTACTAAATAAGAAGCTGCAAGCTATCAGTGGAAAATCTCCGGGAATCTTTATTCGTTCTTACAGACTGAACCTGGCCTATAGTCTAATCATAAAAAATAAGGAAAGCAAAAACAAAAATATATCTGAAATTGCTTATGAGGTTGGTTTTAGCGACCCAAAATATTTCAGTAAATGTTTTTCAAAAGATTTTAACATAACTCCGAGCCAACTAATGAACACCTGATATATTATATTTTATGATTATCGGACTTTATATCTAAATTGATTTTTGTAACTTAC
>DCEG01000025.1:0-8094 GCA_002316835.1 Bacteroidales bacterium UBA1035
AACTGAATGGTAATTTCTCTAATATTTTTAGAAGTACAATTATGCTGTTCCCAAACATGCTCTAAATCTGTTCCGGCGATCAGCGTTAAATCATATTTTCCTATAACTTCCACTGAGTCACCGACTATTCGTCTTACACCCTCAGCATTTTCAATATAGTTTATTTCATATTCGCTGTGCGAATGTAAGGGATAGGTAAATTCTGTCTTTCTCCTATCCACTACATAAAAGCAATCCTTATCTGATAACGGCGTTATTTCTCTAATAAAATGATGAGTAGAAGTCATTTTCTTGTTATTTTTCTCAAAAATAATACTTTTTTTACACATTTAACAATTCATATTTAATATTTATGTGGTTTTATCATTTTTAAGCAACCTATATTTTATGATTATCCTAATGTTCCGATCTTCAGCAAACAAAATAAATTCTGCTTATAACTTTGAGTGAAAATATTCTTCAATTAAAAAAACTTGTACTAAAAACATGGTGTTGACTAAAGTTGCACAAAGATTATAGACATTTGTAAACAAAGTTTTGTCATAATTCCAACAAAAAATTAATTTCATACTATTATCTTCTTTTTTTTTTGTTATTTTGCGTGGAAATCCTTTTAATAATACTTTTTATGATTCACAAACTGTCTGAACTTACAGAAAAAGCGAAGAACAAACCCAAACGAAAAATCGCAGTAGCAGCGGCAGAAGACGATCCGGTATTAAAATCGCTCAAGGCGGTAATGAAAGACGGAATTGTCACTCCTGTGCTTATTGGTGATAAAGTCGAAATAGGAAGAATGGCACAATCCATTGGTTTCGATTTGAGCGATATTGAAATTATTCACAACGACAAAGGTGCCGAGGAATCGGCAAAAATAGCCGTTTCATTGGTGAAAAACGGTGAAGCTGATATTCTTATGAAAGGTTTTATCAGTACGGGGACTCTACTGAAAGCCGTTCTCGATAAAGAAACCGGCCTACGCAAAGGAGACACCCTCAGTCATGTGTCTTTTTTCGAATCGCCGTACTATCATAAACTTCTATGTGTAACGGATGTAGCTATGAACATAGCTCCCGATTTAGATACCAAAGTGCATATCGTAAAAAACGCCGTTGAGGCTTGTCATAAAATTGGGATAACTCTACCCAAAGTGGCTGTGACAGCCGCCGTGGAAACCGTTAATCCAAAAATGGAAGCTACTGTTCATGCAGCAGAACTAAAAAAAATGCAGTGGAAGGGATGTATCGTGGATGGACCGTTTGCTATTGACATCGCTATCGATAAAGAATCTGCCATGCACAAAGGCATTGTAAGTGAAGTTGCGGGAGATTGCGATATTCTTCTTATGCCCGATATTGAAGCCGGAAATATATTCTACAAGGCGCTGAATTTTCTGGGAGGTGCCATCTCTGCAGCTGTAATTATGGGCGCTACGGTTCCTATCGTACTTACATCGCGCTCCGATTCTGAGATTAGCAAGATGCTCTCAATCGCTTTAGCAGCAGCAATGGACTAATCAGTGTTCGATTATGAAAAAACTAATTTTACCTAATACTTAAAACGTTACTATTATGGACAATCAACCTCGAATCCTGGCCATTAACCCAGGTTCAACATCCACTAAAATTGCGGTTTACAAAGGCGACACTGTGGTCTTTCTGAAAACTATTCGTCACTCGGCCGAAGAGTTAAGTCATTTCAAAAAAATAGCTGACCAGTACGAATACCGCAAAAACATTATCTATAACGAATTGAAGAATGCTGAAATCCGATTAGATCTTATCCGTATCGTTGTCGGACGCGGAGGAATTGTAAAACCCATTGCCTCGGGAGTTTACAGGGTAAACGAAGAAATGAAAAAAGACCTCATTGAAGCAAAAAGAGGAGAACACGCCAGCAATTTGGGAGCATTAATTGCTGACGACATAGCGAAACAGCTTCCCTCCGCGGAAGCATACATTGCTGATCCGGTGGTTGTCGATGAACTTGAGCCTATCGCCAGATATTCTGGTCATCCGCTTTTCGAAAGAGTTTCTCTTTTCCACGCACTCAACCAAAAGGCCATTGCCCGCGCTCACGCCAAATCCGTTATGAGAAAATATGAAGATATGGATCTCATCGTAGCACATTTGGGTGGCGGAATATCAGTGGGGGTACATCATAAAGGTCGTGTTATTGACGTAAATCAGGCTCTCGATGGCGACGGACCAATCTCGCCGGAACGTTCAGGCACCCTTCCTGTGGGTGAGCTTCTGAGAATGGCCTTCAGTGGTAAATACACTTACGATGAAATGAAATCGATGGTGGTTGGGAAAGGAGGCTTATATGCCTACACCGGCCTCAATAACGCTTACGAGGTTGAAAAAGCCGCTCAAGCGGGAAACAAGAAATGCTACGATGTTCTGGAGGCAATGGCCTACCAAACCGCAAAAGAGATCGGTGCATTTTCAACCGTTCTGAAAGGCGATGTTGATGCTATTCTTATAACAGGAGGAATGGCGAACAGTAAATGGTTCAGCAATTTAATAATCGAACGTATTCACAAAATCGCTCCGGTTTATGTTTATCCCGGAGAAGATGAAATGAAAGCCCTTGCAGAAAATGGTGCACTTATTTTAAGTGGTGAAATTGAACCGAAAGAATACGTTTAGTTCTAAAATTTAATCCTTTAACAAAACCGTCTGACAATGTATTTACTGTTAGGCGGTTTTTCGTAAATTTGCACCAGAAATCAATATGTATCTTTTCAATCCCGATAATGATCTGGCGTTAGCCAATTTCAGTGCTAACTACACGCCCCCGGCTTCTGCACTGAAAATTGCGGAGGATCTGGCTGTTTTGCCTGTCTGGTATGCGCCAAACAACTCCAAAATAATTGCTGAAAGAACAGAGAACGAGAAGTTTTTATCGGATTTGAAAGAATTATTTGCTATAGAAAGCGCTCTTATCTCTTTTGCCGACATTTCACATTTTTCACAGGAAAAAATTATTCCGTGGGGATGGAATCCGGCGTTGAGAAAGAAATTACTGGAAGCAGGAGTATCGGAAGACAGTTTATTTTCGGTGCAAGAGTTGAAGCAACTGCGCATTGATTCGGGTAGACAGAACGCGATACGTATTTTAAATGAGCTCAAGGCTGAAAACAGTGAGTTTTGCGGAGAATCACATTTTTTTTCAACTATTGACGAAGTATTGAAATTTTTATCATCACGAAACGGAGATAAAGTACTAAAAATGCCTAATTCGGGAAGTGGAAAAGGGTTAGTTTGGATTTTCGGTGAAATCACCGACAAACAAACCGATTGGTGCCGACGTGTGATTCGCGAACAAGGTGGTGTGGTCGCCGAACCTGTTCTTAAAAAAGTTCAGGATTTTGCCGTGGAATTTGAAATAACGAATGGAAGAACAGAGTTTATTGGATATTCGTTGTTTCGATCGGCAGCTTCAGGCGCGTATATGGGCAACTTCTTAATGTCCGATACCGATATCGAAAAGATATTGTCAAAATTTGTGGATGTAAAACTGTTACTGCAACTTCAGAAATCCCTCACGAAAAGGTTATCACAACAGTTCCCAGCATATTCCGGAAATTTGGGAGTTGATATGATGATTTGCCAAACCGAGAAAGGTTTTCAAATCCAGCCTTGTGTAGAAATTAATCTTAGAATGAATATGGGACTTGTCGCCCATATTTTTTACAACCGATTTGTAAAAAACAGTTCAACAGGAGAATTTGTTGTTGATTATTTCAAGAGACAAGGCGATGCATTGATTTTTCAACAGAAAATGCTAAAAGACTTTCCACTTGTCGTTGAAAACGGTAAAATTAAATTGGGATATTTGAATTTAACACCTGTTGCTGAGCAAACGCAATATGTAGCGTGGGTAGTTATTGAAAAACCCGTCTGACCGATGAACGGTCTGATGGGTTTTTAACTCTATGCTCAAAGCCCCACGCCCTTCGCTATTTCATCTCTTCCACAAAATATTTGTAGAATAGGGGGATGGTTCTGATACCGTTATAAAACTGCTCCAAAGGATAGTTTTCGTTGGGTGAATGAATAGCGTCAGAGCCCAAGCCAAAGCCCATCAGCACGGATTTTATACCAAGAATTTCTTCAAACGTGGCAATAATCGGAATACTTCCACCCGAACGAACAGGAACCGGAACTTTCCCGTACACATCCGTATAAGCTTTTTCTGCCGCCTTGTAGGCCGGCAGATCAATCGGACAAACATACGATGGCCCACCGTGCAGGTATTCTACTTTCACTTTCACCGATTTCGGTGCGATACTTTCGAAATACTTCACAAACAGTTTAGCAATCTTGTTGTGGTCTTGATTGGGAACCAATCGGGTACTGATTTTAGCATACGCTTTGGATGGGAGCACTGTTTTTGCACCTTCACCCGTATAACCGCCCCATATACCGCATACATCAAAAGTAGGACGAATACCCGTACGTTCGTTAGTGCTATATCCTTTTTCGCCAAAAACTTCTTTTATATCCAGCGATTTTTTATATTCTTGCAACGAGAATGGTGCCTTAGCCATCATATTCCTTTCCTTTCGGGATACTTCCAGCACATCGTCATAAAATCCGGGAATCAAAATTTCACCATCTTCATCCGTTGTTTGTGCGATCATTTTTGCCAATACATTGATGGGGTTAGCTACCGCACCGCCAAAAAGTCCCGAATGTAAATCTTTATTTGGGCCAGTAACTTCCACCTGCCAATACGCCAATCCACGCAAACCGGTAGTAACGGAAGGAACATCGGGAGCAATCATCGATGTATCCGAAACCAAAATCACATCGGCTTGAAGCATTTTTTTATGTTTCTTGCAGAATTTAGGTAAGCTGGGTGAACCCACTTCTTCCTCTCCTTCAATCAGAAATTTTACGTTGCAATTCAGTTTATTCGACTTCACTAAATATTCAAACGCTTTAGCGTGCATAAATCCCTGACCTTTATCGTCATCGGCACCGCGCGCCCATATTTTTCCATCTTTCACCACAGGCTCAAACGGATCGGTTTTCCATAAATCGATCGGGTCAACAGGCATAACGTCCATATGACCGTAAACCATTACGGTTGGCGCTTTCGGGTCAATTATTTTTTCGCCGTAGGTTACCGGATTACCATCGGTTTCATACACCTCGGCTTTATCGGCTCCGGCAGCCAACAGAATTTCTTTCCATTTTTCGGCAGCGCGATACATATCGGATTTGTGTTCGGGTAATGACGAGATGGATGGGATTCGAATCAACTCGAAAAGTTCGTCTAAAAATCGTTGTTTGTGGGTGTCAACGTAGTTGTTAATTTCCTGCATAATTAATTTAGTTTTAGGGTTTGGATGTAAAACTACAAAAAAATTTGCTCCTGACTTCAAATCCGGTTACTTTTTATGTGTTAATAAAATTATTTTCTTGTTTTTAATTACCTTTGCAATATCTTAATTTATTAAACGTGAAAAAGATGAAACCACTATTATTCATTTCTACATTCTTAGTATTGCTTATTTCCTGCAATGCTGAATCAACAAAAAAAGAGGATGTAATGTCAAAAACCAATTTTATTACGGAAGTGAAAATGAACGATGTAATCTCGGCGATGAAAGATTCGCTGGGTAGTGAAGCAACTTTCCGCATCGAACGCGGCGTTCAGCAAGTTGCTAATCTTTGGCGGGAATCGGACGGAACTGCAGAAGAATTTACTGAATTTTGCAAAAAGAATTTTGTAACAGAAGAAAGTCAAATAGACAAGTTGTTCAACACGCTGGAACGAAATTTTGAAGTATTCGACGGATACTTCCATAAAATAGATGTTTTGCTTAAAGAACCGTTGCAACTGGAAGGAGAAGATATAACACCTGTGGATATGATGTTTGGCAGCTACGATGTAACGTCGCACCTGTATGACGACTTGTATGCCAATAAAATTGCTTTTCTCACAGCGTTAAATTTTCCGTTTTACACGTTGCAGGAAAAAACAGAATTGGGAGAAAAATGGTCAAGAAAAGAATGGGCCTATGCCCGGATGGGCGATCGGTTTATCGCACGCGTTCCTGCAGATATTCAGCAGGATATATCAAAAACGCTTACCGAAGCAGATGCCTATATCTCCGACTATAACATTTTCATGGGAAAACTTCGCAACGCTAACGGAGAACAACTTTTCCCGGATGAAATGAAACTGATTTCGCATTGGGGACTTCGCGACGAACTAAAATCGAACTATGCAGATACAGCACGCGGATTAGAAAAGCAACGCATGATATATGCTGTTATGAAGCGCATTATAGATCAGTCCATTCCACAGGACGTCATTAACAACAATAAATTCGACTGGAATCCAATTTCGAATAAATTGTTTGAGAACAACGCAGAAGCAGCTGCTTCTCCCGAACCCGATACACGGTACAAAACCTTTTTGGGGAATTTCCATGCTATGCGTCAACTAGATGCCTATTATTCAAATTACCCCACACAAATTTCGCGTGCCTTCGATGCTACGATGGAAATTCCACAGAAAGATGTGGAAACTCTTTTTAAAGGCTTGCTCGCCTCACCCGAAGTGAAAGAAGTAGCCTCGTTTATCGAATCGCGTTTAGGTCGCAAATTAGAGCCTTTCGATATTTGGTATAACGGGTTTAAAGCACGTGGCGGGATTCCTGAAGATCAACTGACTGCAATTACATCCAAAAAATATCCCGATCCAAAAGCATTGGAAACCGATCTTCCGAATATTCTTGTAAAACTAGGCTGGAAACCCGAAAAAGCCAAGGAAATTTCATCGCTTATCGTGGTTGATCCGTCACGTGGTGCAGGACACGCGTGGGGAGCAACAATGCGCAACGACATTGCCCACCTACGTACAAGAGTTGCTGCTACAGGTATGGATTACAAAGGGTACAACATCGCCGTACATGAATTTGGACATACTGTTGAACAAACTATCACCATGAATGATGTGGATTATTACACCCTTAACGGCGTTCCAAATACGGCGTTCACAGAAGCGGTAGCTTTCCTTTTTCAGAAAAGGGATTTAGAGCTTTTAGGGCTTAAAAACCCAAATCCCGAAGATGAGTACTATCTGGCATTGGATAACTTTTGGTCGAGTTTCGAGATAATGGGAGTTTCTCTGGTGGACATTCAGGTTTGGGAATGGCTATACAGCAATCCAGACGCTACTCCTGCCCAACTCAAAGAAGCCGTTATAAGCGCAGCAAAGAATGTGTGGAACACATATTATGCTGATGTTTTAGGTGGAGAAGACGAAACACTCCTGGGAATTTATTCGCACATGATCGATTATCCGCTTTATCTTCCGAATTATCCGATGGGACATCTTATCGATTTCCAGATCGGTCAACAAGTACGTGGAAAAAATCTTGCCGACGAAATGGATAGGATGTACACGCAGGGCAGAATTATTCCACAATTGTGGATGAAGAATGCCGTTGGTTCCGGCATTGCTATCGAGCCACTTTTGAAGTCTACAAAGGAAGCGCTGGAAGCGTTGAAGAAATAAAATTTGTAAAAATCATTCGTTGCTTCAGGTAAATATATACCTTTGCATCGTTTTTAAATCACAGATTAATTATGAGAAAATTTAGTATTTTACTGTTTGCACTTATTGCAATCGTGCTTATCAGTTGTAATAATGCGAAACAAAAAAATGCCGAAGCCCCCGATATGCACACATCGGAAATGGCGTTGGATTTCCATGGCACTTATGAAGGAACTCTTCCTTGTGCCGATTGTGAAGGTATTAAAACTCAGTTGACGATCAAAGACGATAACACATTCGTGCTTGTTAGCGATTACCTGGGAGAAGAAGATGCCAAATTTGAAGATAAGGGAACTTATTTCATCGAAAACGGAGAGATCTTGGTAGCTCAGGACGAAGATGGAGAACAGAAATATTACAAATTACAGGAAGGTAGTCTGGCTCAACTGGATACCAATAAAAAACCGATTGAAGGAGACATGGCTCCTTTATACGTTCTTACTAAAGCACAATAAGACTTCATTATAAAGCCGGTGCCAAAGATCGGCTTTACAAGGAAAGATGCCGGAGTGGTCG
>DCEG01000025.1:8279-9444 GCA_002316835.1 Bacteroidales bacterium UBA1035
TCGAATCCCTTTCTTTCCGCTGATAAACGCTGATTAATCTAATCATCAGCGTTTATCAATTACATACTTTACAGTGAAGAGTCCGATATTAACTATGCGGATAAACTTCTGATTTCAATACATATGCCTACGAAATAACCATCAGATTTTTAAGTAACTCAATCAGTTTAGAAAAGTTATTTCATTATTTTTGCCCTTATTATTACTATTTTCATTAATTTTGCCCTCAACATTACTGTTTTTATTATTTTCGTTATTTTAATTGTTTTTGTTAACAATTGAGACACAGAAGAATAAACTTTAGATATAAATTTAATTTAGAACTACTTTTAATAAACGTGAACTATGAGTAATGACTTGCTAGTGTACAACCCACATGTGTCCGTGGACTGTGTGGTTTTTGGTTTTAACGGTGAGAACCTTAAAGTTTTGCTTATAGAGCGAATGTCAAGCGAGTTTGATGATAACTTTAGCGATAAAAAACTACCCGGTAGTATTATTTATGAAGATGAGAATCTTGATACGGCTGCAACTCGAATCTTGAACGAATTGACAGGTTTAAAGAATATCTTTTTAAGTCAATTTCATAGTTTTGGAGATCCAATGCGAACAAGCAATCCAAGGGACAAAAACTGGTTAGAAAAAACCACAAAAATGAAAATTGGAAGAATCGTTACCGTTGGTTATGTTGCATTAATAAAGATCAGTAGAAAAATTATCTTTGAATCGGAGAACACTACAGCTAAATGGTATGATATTAAATCACTTGACACAATGAAACTTGCATTTGATCATAATAAAATTGCACAGGAAGCTCTAAAACATATTCGTCACCAATTAACGCTCGAACCTTATATTTTATTTGAATTATTGCCTCAAAAGTTCACAATGACTCAACTGCGTCATTTATATGATATAATAATGGAGAAGAAATCCGATGTCAGAAATTTTCAAAAGAAAATACTCCAAATTGAGGGAATCGAACAATTAGATGAAGTTCAAAAAGATGTTCCATACCGTGCTCCACGACTCTATAGGTTTAACAAAAAGAAACAAAAAAAGAAAAATAAATAGTCTGGCCAAAAAAGAAGAGTGCACAACCTTTTGTGCACTCTTTTTTTAGTTAAAACTTTCTTCCATTCTCACTTCTTCCACAGCATTTCCA
>DCEG01000103.1:0-31313 GCA_002316835.1 Bacteroidales bacterium UBA1035
GATGGATTAGGGTCCTTTTGTGTATGAAATATATTGTCGGCCCTTTTCAAAGGTTCATAAACGGTACTGTCTGTTATACCCATTCGGGTGCGAACAATTCCTTTGTATGTGAGTGCACGTATATAATTATTGCCGTATGGGTCGTGAAGGTGATAATAATCGACAACTTTGTTTATTAGTGAATCGTTTTTAAATTCAAAGTATGTTTTATCGTCAGATATTGTTTTAAGGAGATTATAATATGCACGATTCTCTCTGGACAGATTACCCGGGTCAATAGTTTTCAGGCTGTCTGAAACTGCTCGAGGTTCATTATCCAAAAGTGTGTCCCATCGCGATAGGAGGATGTGTATTTCTTTATTCTCCTGGCCGTGACATGATACAAAAAGTATTGTTACAATCGAGGCAAAGATAATAGTTAGGATGGAGCGCATTTTTATTTAGATGATCGACCACAAAGATAGGTTTTTTTTCGTAATTGTTGTACCGGTTGCAGAATTTGGTTTATGACTTCCAGCACTTGGCTTTAATCTGCTGATTGTCAGTGATTAGGATCATGTGAGTCATTTTAATTCTGTTCTTGTCGAATTTCCATTTATAACCACTTTTGCTCCTTATACCACTTCACCGTTTTTTCTACTCCCTCTTTCAGCCGATTGGCAGGCTTGAAATTGAGGTCACGTTGTAGTGGAGTTATATCGCACGACCAGTTTCGTTGCTTCATGATCTTGTATTTATCTGTATTAAATGTGGTTGATTTATCCAGTAATCCAAAAATTTTTTCGCTGAGAAACGATGCTGATCTCACTAAAAACAGCGGAACTTTTACCCGGATAACATGTCTCTTCTGTAACGCCTGTTGAACAATGGTGTTGAACTGTGTATCGGTATAGGTATCTCCATCAGCAATATAGTATTCTTTTCGGTAAATATTATTCTCAATACAATCGAAAATAATATTTACCAAGTCATCGATATATATAAACGTAAGGATCTGTTTTTTGAATCCTGCACCTATATCCATTCCGTTTTTTACTGCCCGCATCAGAATCAGATAATCTTTATCCCGTGGGCCATAAACCCCTGTCGGCCTAAGAATTACATAAGGGAAGTTCAATAGATTTTTCAGGTAATTCTCGGCTTTCAGTTTACTTTTGCCGTAAGCAGTATTAGGATTTGGTGTGACGTTACACTTTAATGGAGTGTAATTTATTTCGTCACCCACACCCATAGCCCCCAAAGTACTCATAAAAATAAATAAATTGGGAACGGCATCTATTTCGATAAGTGCATCTGCAAAATTTTGTACATGCTCGTAATTTACTTTATCGAATTCGGATTTGCGAACAGCTTTTGTAATTCCTGCACTATGCACTATGTAATCGAAGCGTCCGTTTTCAGCAACAAATTCCTTGAGTTGTTCTTTTAGTTTTTTCTTGTCACCGTAATTTAAATCGATGAAATTAATCCGTTCATCCTGTAAATAAGATTTACTGCTGCTTGCACGGATTCCTGCCCAGGTTTCGTAACCCAGTTGCAATGCTTTATCAACTGCTGTGCTGCCAATAAATCCACTGGCTCCGGTTATAAGGATCTTTTTTTGTTCCATTCATTGTAAAATTCAATCACAAAATTAAGCATAACAAAGCATTTTGAAAATAATTTATCAAAGGATATCCATCAATCAACAGTATCATTTAAGGTTAAACGTCAAAAAAACATTTTTTTTTTGTTACTTTGTATTAACTAAAACATCGTTTTGTTGTTTAAACACTATCAACGAATTGAAAAAGTATGAGTAAAAGAACATCCGTTGCAGAACCTGCATCGAAACCAAAAAAGAAAGAGTTGGAACAATTGGTTGTCGATTTCCTGACAGCAAATAAAGAAAAGCAATTTAATTACAAACAAATAGCAGCTGCGTTGAATATTCGTGGAGAAGAAGGTCGCCGTGTGTTGATAAAGGCTCTTGACCGGCTTCGCGACTATGATGTTTTGCTTGAAACTTCTAGGGGAAGGTATCGTTTGAATAATCGCGGACTAATTCTCGAAGGACGCTTCGAAAGAAGGAGTAACGGCAAGAACTTCTTTGTTCCCGATGATGATGCCAACACCATAAACATTCCCGAAAGAAACAGTAAACACGCCATGAACGGTGACCGTGTTCGCGTTCAGCTGTTGGCAAAGCGAAAACGTGCTGATACCGAGGGAACAGTTATCGAAATTCTGGAACGTGCCCAAACCCGGTTTGTCGGCGTGCTGGAAGTACAAAAATATTTTGCGTTTTTGGTGATGGACAGCAAGTTTTTGGCGAACGATATTTTCATTCCGATGGATGAGCTTAATGGAGCGAAGAACGGTGATAAAGTGGTTGTAGAGATTGTAGAATGGCCGGAAAAAGCCAATAATCCTGTCGGAAAAGTCATTGATGTGTTGGGCAAACCGGGCAATAATACTACCGAAATGCATGCTATTCTGGCACAATACGGATTGCCCTATAAATATCCGGAGAATGTGGAAAAGGCAGCTCATTTGATTTCCGATAAAATTGATGAAAAAGAAATAGCCAAACGTGAAGATTTCCGCAATGTATTTACGATTACAATTGACCCGAAAGATGCCAAAGATTTTGACGATGCCTTGTCGCTTCGCAAAATTTCTCCTACGTTATGGGAAGTTGGAGTACACATTGCCGATGTAACACATTATGTGAAACAGGGAGATATAATCGATAAAGAAGCTGAAAATCGTGCTACATCCATTTATCTGGTTGATAGAACAATTCCGATGTTGCCGGAAAAATTAAGCAACGAACTTTGTTCGCTTCGTCCAAAAGAGGACAAACTGTGTTTTTCAGCTATTTTCGAACTCAACGAGCAAGCCGAGGTGAAAAAATCACGCATTGTCCGCACTGTTATAAACTCTGACAGCCGCTTGACGTACGAAGAAGCACAAACGGTTATAGAAACCGGAAAAGGTGATTTTTCAACAGAAATATTGGCAATGAACAGTTTGGCGCAAAAACTCAGGGAAAAACGTTTTGCTAACGGTGCTATAAACTTTGAACGCTACGAGGTAAAATTCAATCTTGATGAAAAAGGGAAACCGCTTGGAGTTTATTTCAAAGAATCTAAAGAGTCGAACCACCTGATAGAAGAATTTATGCTTCTGGCAAACCGAACCGTTGCAGAAGCTATCGGTAAAGTCCCAAAAGGGAAAAATGCTAAAGCATTTGTTTATCGTATCCACGATATTCCCGATCCTGAAAAACTAGACACGCTGAATACGTTTATTCTTCGCTTCGGTCATAAAATAAAAACTGAAGGAAGTAAGGTTGATGTAGCAAAAAGTATCAACTCTTTATTAGACAAAGTGCAGGGGCGTCCCGAAGAAAATCTGGTGGAAACCATCGCCATTCGCACGATGTCAAAGGCTATTTATTCAACAAAGAACGTGGGACATTATGGACTGGCTTTCGAGTATTACACGCATTTTACATCGCCTATCCGCCGTTATCCCGATATGATGGTACATCGATTGCTGGAGCGCTATTTAGACGGTGGCCGTTCCGTTGATCAAACACAGTTGGAAATAGAATGCAAGCATTCTTCCGATATGGAGCAAGTGGCTGCCAATGCCGAACGAGATTCCATTAAATACAAGCAAGTGGAATTTATGACGGACAAAATCGGAAAGGTATACGATGGAGTGGTCTCAGGTATTACTGAATGGGGAATTTATGTGGAAATAAATGAAAACAAGGTCGAAGGAATGATTCCTATTCGTGAACTAGATGACGATTTCTATGAACTTGATGAGAAAAATTATCGTTTAGTAGGACGACGCACAAGACGTGAATATCGTCTCGGACAACCGGTTTCTATACAAGTGGTAAAAGCCAATCTGGAAAGAAAACAATTGGATTTTGTGTTGGCGTAGATTATAGAAATGGTGTATTCCGGTTCTTTGAGTTCTTTCGAGTTTCTCTGATTGATCGCGCTTTGCACAAAATCTGAAAAACAACTATTACATATTTTTTAAAGTCGTTGAATTTTCCTGAAAAAAGAGAAGTCAGCGACTTTTTCTTTGCGGCCAGCACACTGTAAGCAAAAGCTTTTGATGAAGAATATAGTGGATTAACTGCTTCGGTTAAAAAGTAAACATATTCGGAGTAAAAAAACTTTTTTGGGTCGATCACGCGGAATTCACGATCGTGATAGGCAAATACATTCTTTACAAATCCGATTTTGTACTGCTCGTTTCTCACCCGTTGTGCGAAGTTCACGTCTTCCCCATAATGTGTGAAAATGGGTGCAAAACCTCCTGCTTTTTTAACTACCTGAATTGGAATAAACCATGCTGCCGCATTGATGAAATTACACGAAGTTATTTTGTCTGGTAAATTTACCATATCTCCTTTGCTTCGCAAGCCGGTATAATCTGAAAATCCAAAATCGAGTTTATTGCCTGAGCCGTTCAAATGAATGGGAGAAATAATTCCGAATTCAGGGTTTTCAATCGAAGCCTCGATAAGTTTTTCAATCGTATCAGGCTCAATCCATGCATCCTGATTAAGCAGAAAAACATAGTCGAAATTGTTATCAAGCGCATATCGCATGCCGATATTGTTAGCTCTCCCAAATCCCAGGTTCTCCTTGTTTTGTGTAAGAACTACTTCTGGAAACTCATTGCTGATAATGTCGCATGTTTTGTCGGAAGATGAATTGTCGATGACGAGAACCGTACTTTTTACGGAAGAATTCCTCAATGATAACAAGCAGGTGTGCAGCCATTTTTCAAAATTGTAGGAGACAATGATTGTACAAACTTTCATCTTCTCTCGGCTTTAATAAGGCATTTGCGGAAAAACGGAGGTTGCATAATATCGATATTGTTTTGATAAATCATCAGCCCCGGATTGGCACGATGTTCAAATCCATTTTCTTTAAAAAATTGCGAAAATTGAACAAAATCCTCTGCATGATGATACGTACACAAAGCAACCTTCAGCGATTTTGTTTTTAGAATTTCTTTCATCCCGTCAAGAACTGATTTCTCAGCTCCTTCAACGTCTATTTTATAGAAATTGGGTAGGGAAGATTTATCCCGGAAAAAATCATCGAGTTGCACTTCTGTGTTACTGTTTTTGTTGGATACGTATTTTTGAATGATTTCAACTTTATTCTTCCACGGATGAAAAGTGGCTTCCAATGCTTCAATCCATTCTTTGTCTTGTTCGAATAAATACAGTTTTTTTAATTTTTCTATGTTGAGGAGCGAAAAATAGGCTTCGGCACAACCGATATCAGCAAGAACATCGTTTGTTTCGATTCTGAAATTATCATCTGTATAACAATGTGGTGCTTCTTTGTCCTGTTCAATTCGTAAACCATTGAACATAAGTTGAACGGTCCGTTTGTTTTGAGATCGCTTAAAATACAGCTTTTTCCCTTCTGCTAACACGTACGGCAATCCGTTTTCCTTATCAATGTGAACTTCAATATCTTTATAATCGTATTTCTCCTGAAAATTGCCGTAGAAGTTCGATAAACTGTGTTTGGAAAGATAATCAACAGACTGCTTTATTTCGACATCTTGAGTTGGATTCTTGTGATAATAATCTAAAATTCTCTTGCGGAGGGATTCCTGTTTTCTACTGAATCTCCAACTTTTAATAGTGCTGTTTATTTTATATAGTATTTTCCCGGCTAATTTATTTGCCATGATTCTTTTTTTGTTTACGAGATGAAAACCAGTCTTCAATTTCTTTAATCATTTCTAATTTAAATATTCTACATAAAAGTAAATAACTACCACCAACTATAAAGAAACTCATCAGGATAAAAAGTATATCGCTTTCCATCCACTGAGTTGTAAAGTAGCCGAGCGCATTGCAAATCAGTGCTATCAAAGCATAAGGAAGTGTTTCTTTCAGAAAATCAATTATTGAATAGCGAATGAGTTTGTTGGATAGAATTAACGAGACAATAAGCGTTATATAAGTGTAAATTACCCAGCTTGCTGCGAGTCCCATGATTCCTTGTGAGATCAATAGCCAGATAAGAAGAACCAAAATAATACGTTTTGCTATTTCGAGGCCCAGAAAGAAATCGGCTCGCTCCTTGGCGATGTAAAGCTCATTGAGTACAAAAATAAAAGGCGATACTATTCCGGCCAGAGTCAACATTCGGAAATAGGGTACTGCCGACAGCCATTTTTCCTGCCAAATAAATGCAAAGACCGCTTCAGCAACTAAAATCATGTATAATCCGATAGGAAATGACAGGAAAGCTATCGATTTAAGCAGTTTGCTTACCACTCTCTTCAGTCGTTCTATTTCCTGATTAATTTCTGATAATATCAGCATTGAAATAGATCGGAACGTGTTGGATATCATGGCAAATGGAATATCCTGATATTTATTAGCTTGAGCATAATCCGCAACACTATTCATCGAATTAGGAAAGAAAAAAGCAATAATACTCGGGTAAATATTATTGAATACAGCACTGATCAGGCTTCCGGCCAAAAGTTTATTACTCAATCCCATAGAGTTTTTCAACATACGAAAACTAAATACCTTTGCCGGCCTCCAGGACGAATATATCCAAAGAAAAATAGTGCGGAAAAGTGAATAAAAAACAATTTGCGCTACCAGTGCCCAAATTCCATATCCTTTAATGGCCATTAATATTGCAATAATTGCTGATAAAAGGATGGCCGGTATATTTATTTTGGTAAGGCCTCTGAAATCTGCTTTTTTAGTGAGCAATGTCTGATGAATTAATCCTATGCCATTGAAAATAAAAGATAAAAACAGGATTCTGGAAACCGGTATTATTTTTGGTTCGTGAAAGATGTCCGCTAAAAATGGTGCGGCGATATATAATATCAGGTATAAAGCAACACTTAGGGTTACATTGAAATAGAAAACGGAGTTATATTCTATTTCCGTTATGTCTTTCCGATTAAGCAATGCACGTGAAAATCCGCTATCGATGATTAATCCGGAGAAGGCTGTAAAAACTGCAAGAATACCCATAATCCCAAATTCAGCTTTTGCGACAACTGCCATCAAAATCAAGCTGCTCAACAGATTTATTAACTGTTGTCCGAATTTATCCAGAAAACTCCAAAAAAGTGAAATAGTAGTTTTTGTCTTCAGGGCTGAATCTGCCATGTTGGAATTATTTTTGCAAAAATAAGGATTTTTTCAGACAAAAGAGTCAAGAGCCGGAGACAAAGACATTTCATTGATCTGATTATTCATTAGTCCTATAATTTCCTTATCTTTGATTTTAAATTGTTCCGCCAAAAGTTTTTATTCTTTGTTCCCGGCTCTTGGTGCTCTTATCTTACAGAAAATGACTTTCTCCGAAGAAATAAAACAACATGCCCTCTCGCTGGGATTCGATGCCTGCGGCATTTGCCGTGCCGAAGACAGTGAGCAGGAGGCCAATTATATGAAATGGCTCTCGGACGAATGCCAAGCGGGGATGAGTTATTTGGAACGGAATATCGACAAACGGATGGATCCGAGATTGTTGGTGGAAGGAGCCAAATCGATAATTTCCGTTGCTCTTAACTATTTCCCACATCACTTTCAACACGAAAATGCGCCTAAATTTGCCTATTACGCTTACGGTGAGGATTATCACTATGTGGTAAAAGGAAAACTTGAACAACTTTTCGATTTTATAAAACTTCGTTTTCCCGATGTATCGGGACGTTACTTCTCTGATTCAGCTCCCGTTTTGGAACGTTTTTGGGCGGCACGTGCCGGTTTGGGTTTCGTTGGTAAAAACACACTACTTATTATTCCGGGAAAAGGATCATACTTTTTTTTGGGAGAACTTATCGTTGACCTGGAATTAGATTACGATTCGCCGGTAACACAAAACTGCGGAAAGTGCCGTCGTTGTCTGGACGCCTGTCCCACGGGTGCTATTGAGAAACCTCACCGGGTGAATGCCAAAAAGTGCATATCGTATCAAACGATTGAAAATAAAGGTGAGATTTCACCCGAAATTGTTCCGAAATTGAGTAATAACGTTTATGGTTGTGATATCTGCCAGATTGTATGTCCGTGGAACCGATATGCCCGTCCGCATAACACTCCCGAATTCAATCCTTCGGATGATTTTTTGTCACTTGATGATAAGAAGCTCCTGAAAATGGATGAAGAAACCTATCGGCAAATTTTTCAAAAATCGGCAGTAAAAAGAGCGAAATTCAGTGGATTAAAAAGAAATATCCGCGCCTGGAAAAATTCTCAACAAAGCGAAGAGGAGATTTCCTAAAATCACTATTTTTAGCTACTTTTGCACATTCAACTATGCAAGAACCATTCGACATACACGTAAATAAAAGCTTTCAGGAAAACGACCGCGAATACGAAAATGCGTTGCGTCCGTTAACATTTAACAGTTTTGCCGGACAGGATAAGATTGTTGAAAACCTGAAGGTTTTTGTAAGCGCAGCGCGTATGCGCGGTGAATCGCTCGATCATGTATTGTTGCACGGTCCCCCCGGATTAGGAAAAACTACTCTGTCGAATATTATAGCCAATGAACTTAGTGTAGGATTTAAAGTTACATCCGGGCCGGTGTTGGATAAGCCCGGTGATTTGGCCGGGATTCTAACATCGCTGGAAGCGAACGATGTGTTGTTTATCGATGAGATTCATCGTCTGTCGCCTGTAGTTGAAGAATATCTTTATAGTGCAATGGAAGACTACAGGATTGATATCATGATTGATAAGGGTCCCAGTGCCCGCTCTATCCAAATCGATTTAAATCCGTTTACATTGATTGGTGCGACTACGCGGAGTGGGTTGCTGACCAGTCCGTTACGCGCCAGATTCGGAATCAATATGCATTTGGAGTATTATGATTCCGACACACTCACGGGTATTATTCTCCGCTCGGCAAATATTCTAAACATTGCCTGCGCTCAAAATGCTGCTCAGGAAATTGCTTCGAGAAGCCGCGGTACACCTCGTATAGCTAATGCGCTATTACGTCGTGTACGAGATTTTGCCCAGGTAAAAGGAACGGGCAAAATAGACAAGGCCATTTCGTCTTACGCCCTTGAAGCGCTAAATATCGATCGTTACGGATTAGATGAAATAGACAATAAAATACTTCTTACCATTATCGATAAATTTAAAGGAGGTCCGGTTGGAATAACAACTATAGCAACTGCTGTAGGTGATGATGCAGGAACCATCGAAGAAGTTTACGAACCGTTTCTCATCAAAGAAGGTTTCCTAAAACGTACACCACGCGGACGAGAAGCCACCGAACTTGCCTACCGGCATTTGGGACGGAAAAGAGATTTAGAACAGGGCTTCTTGTTTTGAGAATTGTTGATAAAATAAAAAATAACGGGCTGCAAATTTTCACTTGCAGCCCGTAGTCTTATGTCTTGGTTCTTTTATCTTTACTCTTTTTACTAAAAAGAACTATAAATTATATCCAATTTCAACTTTTCTGGTTTGTTCTCGAGCATTACCGCCGATGGTTTCATTTGATTATAAACAGCCGTTGCAGTGGTTGTTCCCTGTGAATAATACGATGAACCCGTTGAAGTGAATGTTATATCTACCGGCACCAAATAATAAGTGAGATCAAATGCCTCTTGCTTTTGTCTTTTGTAGTAGTTGATCATTGCTGCAATATTCCCGAAATTGTACGAATAAGTTTCCTTGTTAAATGAAGCATAAAAACTGGTTACATTATCATGTAATCTTCTGTTCTCGAAGAAACTTTTAAGTGAATCTTTGTTTACTAAAAGCAAGTAATCCGGTGGAGTCAATTTTACAGTTTCGTCCTGATTGGCCTCGGGGAGTGCGTAGACAGTTAGTCGTGCTTGATTTAGCGAACGGTTTGAGAGTTTAGAATATATATCAGAGATTGGGAACGTAATTTCAGTATTAACACCTGCAGGACTCTTCACAAAGGTGCCTCTGTCGTTCGGAGCCAGTAACTGATCGTTATTATTTTGGATATGATTGATTTGCGTAACTTCAGGTGTTATATTTAAACGGAATTCAGCCGTCCGTATCGTGTCCGTCTTTTGCGAAGAACCTTTTGGATCAAGATATTTGTAGAATATATTCAGCGATGTAAGATTTACGTTGAGTATAGTGCTGTTTCCGAAGTTTGTCGTGATGTAAAGACCGGGGAAAAATTTTCTGAAAGTATCGGTATTTTTTAACGCTCCATGATCAGGCTTTTTGTATTCATCCAGAAATGATTGTCCTATTGATTGTGGCAATTTTGTATAAATCTCATAAATTTTAATCGTTTGTGAAGTATTACCTGAGTAATAAGTTTCCTCACGATAAGTGTTATTTCTTCCGGTAAACCTTTGTGTTCCAAGTGGAGCACTCATATCGGATTTTGTTCTGGGATCGAAGTTGGTGTAATCCTTGTTTTTGGGAAGTTCATCAATAACCTTATACACGGCCAATCTCATTGGCGCAAGTGAGTCGCCGATAATGGACGAATATGAAACCGTCAGCCGTACTGAATCGATTATTGCACCATCCTTAAAAGTTTGATTCTCGGGGTAATAAAACTCACCTACGTATTCGGACCGGATCGTTCCAAAAATCGGATCGATATATTCTCCCAGAATAGGATATTTGGTTCTGGAAAAAACAGAATCTACCTGAATTGTGCGTGACGACAATTTAAGCGTATCCGTACCCACTGAAACCCTGTCGTTTTCCGGTTGAATGGTAAAACCGATTTTATCCAATGTATCAACGCAGGAGATAAAAACCGTTGCAATGGCAATGAATAATAGCTTGTATAAGGTTTGAAGTTTCATTCGTTTCAAAAAATTATGAGCGCAAATATCTGAAAAAAATATCTGAAAAAAAAGCCCTTAGCGGGCTTTCTTACTTTTTTTAATGATAATTGTATATCAGAACAAAAAAATATCTGTCTGATGAATTTTTTTAAGAGAATTTAGGCATCAATTTTATCACAAAATTCTTCGATTCTTTCTGCATTTGTTTCAAAATCTGCAACGTAATCCAAGTAAGGAATTTTCTTATCGTTTATATATCTATCTACTTCTTTGTGAATGTTTTCGCTTCCTTGAATAATTCCATCAGAATAGTCAATAGCTAATTTTGTGAGGTTTACAAAATCCATTTTTCCTCGTTTTTTCACATCTTCAATTTCCTTATCGCCGATGGTATCGAAACGGAGTTTTCCTGCAAATCCTTCATTAAAGGGTTTTTCAAAGTTTTCGTCGTACACTGAATAAATAACTTTTGCATTTTTAATGCACGGGTCATCTTTATAACCTTTCTTGATGTAAATGGGAGCGAGTGCCGTAAACCAGCCATGGCAGTGAATTACATCGGGAACCCAGCGTAATTTCTTTATGGTTTCCAACACGCCGCGGATAAAAAAGATACTCCGCTCATCGTTGTCGTCATATTCTACTCCGTTCTCATCGACAAGCGTTTCACGATTTTGAAAGAAATCGTCGTTATCGATAAAATAAACCTGCATGCGTGCCGATTGAATAGAGGCAACTTTGATGATTAGCGAATGATCAGAATCATCTATAATCAGGTTCATACCAGAGAGGCGAATTACTTCGTGCAGCTGATTTCGGCGTTCGTTGATATTGCCAAATTTTGGCATAAACGTACGGATTTCGTGGCCTTTATCCTGAATGGCTTGAGGTAAATATCTCGATATGTGCGAAATTTGTGTTTCCGGCAAATAAGGAAGGATTTCCTGCGTAATGTACAGAATTCTTTTTTGACTCATTTAACTAACTTCTTCTAATTTCCTACAAAGATAATAAAAAAAATCCGCATAACTGCAAAATGTTTTTTGATGTTTTTCATTTATCTTTGACTATTAGATATTTATCGCATTACTCGGCTCAGATGCGTTCGGTAAATGAATTGGCGTTTCACTTTTTTATTCCGCAAAAATTTTGTTGCTTTGCACGCTGAAATAACGCTCGTCGACAGTTAGCTGTTTTAAATGAAACTTTATCCGCGATTCAACGTTATGATTGAATTCAAACCGTAGAGAAAACCCGTGTATTCCAATAAGCATGTCGTAAAAATAAGTTTGCCTATTCTGCTCAGTTTACTGGCGCAAAATATAATTCAGGTGATAGATACTGCCTTTCTCGGCCGGGTGGGGGAGGTGGAACTGGGTGCATCGGCACTGGCGGGAATTATTTACATTGCTATCTACACCATCGGTTTTGGTTTTAGCATGGGTGCTCAAATTCTGATTGGAAGACGAAACGGAGAGAAGAATTTTGATAAAATAGGTGAGATAGTTATCCAGGGAATTTTGTTTCTGCTCGTTCCTGCAATTTTGCTCATCGCTGCCTTTAAACTGGGACTCACGGAATCTCTGATGAAACTTTTCAAATCGGAAAACGTGAGTGATGCAGTTTCAGATTATCTGGACTGGCGCGTTTACGGTTTTGTCTTTGCATTTGCCAATAGTACGTTTCGGGCGTTTTACATAGGTATCGCACGTACGAAGGTTCTTATGACGAACTCGGTGATAATGGCAGTTGTAAACATTATTCTTGATTACGGGCTTATCTTCGGGAATTTTGGTTTTCCCGAAATGGGAATTGGTGGTGCTGCTCTGGCATCGGTAATTGCTGAAGCTTCATCAACGTTGTTTTTCATTATTTACACACGAAAAACGGTTGATCTGGAGAAATACGGATTCAAGAAAATCACTTTTAAATGGGCGGTTGTTAAAAAAGTATTGAATATCTCCATTTACATGATGCTGCAATATCTGTTGTCGATTGTAACTTGGATGATGTTTTTTGTTTTTATTGAAAATTATCTGGGCGAACGTTCCCTGGCTGTCACTAATATCGTACGAAGTTTATATACCATTGTTACTATTCCTTCTCATGCTCTGGGTTCTGCGGTCAATACCATGGTAAGTAATACCATTGGAGCTTCTCGACAAAATGAAGTTCTCAATCTAATAAAACGTGTTACTTTTATTAGCTTGTTTTGTATGCTGACAATTATTTTCGTAATGGCCATTCTTCCACGTGTGATGATTCATATTTACACAAACGACGCTTCGCTTATAAATGATACCATTGTGCCACTTTATGTGTTATTGACTTCTTTGCCTTTTTATGCGGTGGGAACGGTGCTGTTCAGTGCGGTTTCCGGAACCGGAAATACTCAAAAAGCTCTGTTTTTTGAGATTATCACCTTGTCGGGTTACATTTTCTATTCGTGGTTTATTATTGTTCATCTGCGGCTTTCCGTTGATTGGGCATGGACAACAGAGCACGTTTATTGGGCGCAGCTGATGCTCTTCTCACTGTTCTACTTGCGAAGTAAGAAATGGGTACATAAGAAGATATGATGATTTTCGATTTGAGATTTGGAAATTGAGATAGGATTATTTTAATAGACTAAATTTGAATAAATTAATAATTGTTTATACCTTGTTCAGAGATAACTAGATCTTATTCTTATGAAAGCAAAAACTATTATATTATTGATTGTTAATGCCCTTTTTTTAGTGGGTGGAACAGGATGTGAAAAAGAAAACGGGAAGGAACTTGAGAAACTCATTCTAGGTAATTGGTTATTAGTAGAAAAGAACATAAGTGATGGTACACCATTCGAATTTTAAAACAGTAGAGAATGGCTATGAAATTCAATTTAAATCCGATGGAATAGCACATTCTAACATATTTTCTTGCGCCGGAACATATTATTTGGGATATGACAATATCTTAAAAGTTGATTTTGATTGTGTGGCAAAGGAAAATACGCCTTTTTTATTTATCTCAAAAGTGAGCTTTTTTGAAGAGAACGAAAATAAGATGGTTATGGAGGATCCTAATAGCGATGAACCTTATATTTTAGTGTTTAAGCGTATTAAATAACAAAGTTAAGTTGTAAAAATAGCTTTCAATGCTTATGACTTTGCTTTCTGTGTTGATATCTTTGTTTAATTGTAAAATAGCATAGCATCCATAACTTATCAAACTGTAATTCCCAATTCCCAAATCGTAAATCCCAAATTTTCTTTATCTTTACCGTTCGAAAAACGAACAAGATGAAACGTAGTATTTTCCTCCTTCTGGTTATTATTTCCTGTTTTTCCGTTAATGCTCAGGAATATCGATGGAAAATAGGATTGGAATATTTTTTCGATAATACGGAATACGGAAAGTCATCGTTTCTCGATTCCGAAACCATGAACGGAATATGGCTTGAGCCTATGGGTAGTATTGTGTGGAATGACAGGCATTCCATTAATGCCGGAGTGACTCTGCTGAAAATTCCCGGAATGGGTGAAGTTATAGATAAGGTGGATGTTACAATGTATTATCAGTATAAAACACCGAAAATCCTGTTTCGTGCCGGTTCCTTTCCCCGCAGTGAAGTGTTGGAGAATTACAATAATTTCTTCTTTAAAGATTCTGTCAATAATTTCACACCGCTGATGCAGGGCGTTTTCTGGCAAATTGGAGACGACAGAAACTTTCTAAACGCCTGGTTCGACATGACTGGATATGCAACACCAACCAACCGCGAACATTTCTTTGTAGGATTGTCGGGAAAGATTTCGAAAGGGTTGTTCTTTGCTGACTTTCAATCGTATATGTTTCATTATTCTATAACCAGGCCTGCCATTCCGGGTGATGGAGTAAGTGAGAATTTGCAGTTGCAGGCAACAGCCGGACTGGAGTACGAAAAAGAAGAAGGATTTAAAGGATTAGTTGCTGCCGGAACATTGGTTGGCTACGAACGTGATCGTCGTTTCGATAGCGAGTTATATAAGCCTGTTGGTTTTGTAGCCAGATGTGATGCTGAAATATGGGGAATCGGTACAAAAAATACGCTTTATGTAGGTGATCCGAGAATGCGTTTAGCCGATACTTTTGGTGGTGATTTATATTGGGGAACACAGTTTTTACAAGCCAAATCGTATGTTGAAAACGAATGGTATATTCGTCTGATAGAATCGGATTTTGTGAATGCGCGTTTCAACCTCAACCTGCATTTTACCGAAGGTAATGTGCTGTTTCAGCAGATGTTGACAGTTTCTGCATCCATTGATAATTTTTCGAAAAAAAACAGTAAGAGAGTTCGTTATCCGTGGATGAAAGTATTTGAATAGAACCAAGAGCCAGGAATCAAGATAAAAGACATTTAGATGAAAGATTTATTTTCCGATAGTAATATTCAGCCAACCAAGTCCCCTTCAGAGGATTTAGGGGTTAAAGACATAATAGAAAATCTTCGTCTTCAACTGCACGAACACAACTACAATTACTACGTGTTGTCAAAACCGACTATTTCCGATTTAGAGTTTGATAAATTGATGAGGCAGTTAATGGATCTGGAGGAACAATATCCCGAATTTCACGATCCAAACTCGCCCACAATGCGTGTTGGCAGCGACATCAATAAAAGCTTTGTTCAGGTGCAGCATCGCTATCCGATGCTGTCGTTACAGAATACCTACACCGAGGGTGAAGTAACCGATTTCTATAACCGCGTGAAACGTTCGTTGAACGAGGATTTCGAAATCGTTTGTGAACTAAAGTTCGATGGGACATCTATCTCCCTGGTTTATGAAAACGGCAGATTATCGCAGGCAATTACCCGTGGCGACGGCAAACAAGGCGATGATGTTACTGCCAATGTTCGTACGATTCGCAACATTCCGTTGGTGCTGAAAGGTGACAATATTCCCGCTTATATTGAAGTGCGCGGAGAAATTTTATTGCCGTGGAATGTTTTTGAAGAACTCAACAAAGAGCGCGAAGCGCAGGAAGAACTGCTTTTTGCCAATCCGCGCAATGCTGCATCGGGAACACTTAAGATGCAGGACTCAAAAGTAGTTGCATCCCGGAGACTGGAGTCGTATATGTACTACGTAATGGGCGAAAAGTTACCAACAAACAGCCATTTCGAAAATATGGAGCTTGCCCGGAAATGGGGGCTAAACGTGTCAAAATCTACAAGAAAATGCAGTTCTTTGGATGAAGTTTTTGAATATTTGAAATATTGGGATGTAGAACGCAAAAATCTATCCGTAGCAACCGATGGGATAGTGCTGAAGGTAGATTCATTGTCTCAGCAGCGTAATCTCGGCTCTACATCTAAATTTCCCCGATGGGCTATCGCTTATAAATTCAATGCCGAACAAGCGCTTACGCGACTGGAATCCGTTTCTTATCAGGTGGGACGCACCGGAGCTGTTACACCGGTTGCCAATCTCGAGCCCGTTGTGCTGTCCGGAACCACCGTAAAACGTGCTTCTTTGTACAACGAAGATGCTATTAATGCGCTCGATCTGCACATCGGCGATATGGTTTACGTGGAGAAAGGCGGCGAAATCATTCCCAAAATTACCGGAGTTGACAAAGAAGCACGTTTTCTTATCGGAGATAAAGTGCAGTTCGCCAAACGTTGCCCCGATTGTGGTACACCACTGGTGCGAAACGAAGACGAAGCAGTGCATTATTGCCCCAACAGCGAAGATTGTCCGCCGCAGATAAAAGGCCGTATCGAACATTTTGTAACCCGTAAGGCTATGAACATTACCATCGGTCCGGAAACAATCGGGTTGCTTTACGATAGAGGCTTGATTAAAGATGCTGCCGATTTATACGCCTTGAAATTCGAAGATTTGGTGAATTTGGAACGTTGGGCAGAAACCAGTGCCAATAATTTGCTGGCAAGCATCGAAAAATCAAAATCCATACCTTACGAAAGAGTTTTGTTCGCTCTCGGAATTCGATTTGTTGGAGAAACTGTGGCTCAAAAACTTGCATCCGCGTTTCACGATATCGATTTGCTGGCATCGGCAACGGTTGAGCAACTTACGTCGGTAGAAGAAATAGGCGAACGCATTGCGCAAAGTGTGAAAGACTTTTTCAATAATCCCAAATTCGTGGATTTTGTGAACCGACTTCGTGCAAATGGACTACAATTTGAACTGAGCGAAGAAACAATGGCTTCCCGAACGGATAAATTGACCGGCTTAACCATCGTTATCAGTGGAACTTTCGAATTGCATTCACGCGACGAATATAAAGCAATGATTTTGCAGAACGGAGGAAAAAACAGCGGATCGGTATCGAAAAACACAGATTATATTCTTGCCGGAGACAACATGGGCTCCGCTAAATTGGAAAAAGCGGAGAAATTAGGGGTGAAAATCATTGATGAAAAAACGTTTTTGGAAATGCTTGGTTTTTAATCTTTCTGAACAAACGAAAAACCGAATTTGTTATATAAGGGAAGTTTAAACTATAAAAAAGAAAAAAATGGAACTCAAGAATTTAACAAGAACCGCATTTATAGCTGCTTTTGCTGCAGGATTAACTTTAATTTCGTGTAATAATCCAAGACAGCAAACAACCACAACAGATAAAGATACGGTTGCTATTGTAATTGAAGACGAAAACAAAGTTAAGGACTTTACGGCTTACACGTATGCCGAAAAAGACAAAGCACTGGCTGATGCCAATGCAGAAATTGATAAACTGAATCAGCGTATTGACGAAATGAAAGCCGATCTTAAAGCCAAATCAAGCGAGTTGTCGACTGAAGCTAAAGCTGAATACGAAAAATCCATTGCCGCTCTTGAAAAAGAAAGAGATGAATTTAAGGTAGAAGTGGACAAAATTCAGAACAGTACCGAAGAAAACTGGGAACAGCTTAAGCAAGATGTAAATCGTACCTACAATAAAGTAGCTACAAGCGTTGAAAAAGGCTGGGATAATTTTAAAGAAGGAGTGAAAGACGTGGTTAATGACGTTGAAAAGAAGCTCAACTAATTCAGTAAATTAATTTGTATTGAAATTTGGGTAGGGGTGTACAGTTGTGCACCCCTATTTATATTCCTCAATAATTTTCACAATCTCTTCCCAGGGCAGAAGTTTACCTTTTCCGACATCGCCGCAGGCAAGTTCGCCCTCAGCAGTTTCATAGACATTATAACCAAATGATTTTAGTTTTTTAATGTTATCCTGAACGATCGGATTTTCGTACATATAGGTATTCATTGCCGGAAAAATGAGTATAGGACTTCGGGCTGCCATGACCGTGGTGGTAAGTATGTCATCGGCAATTCCCGATGCGATTTTTCCGATAATATTGGCTGTGGCAGGCACAATTACAAATAAATCGGCAGCTTTAGCCAAATCGATATGTTTGGTGTCCCAATCCCGTACCGGGTCAAACATATCAGTGATAACCGGATTGTGCGACATAGTTTTAAAAGTGAGCGGAGTAACAAATTCCTGAGCGGATTTTGTCATGATCACTTCTACATTGTAGCCGTCTTTCTTCAGTTGATTGACAACTTCTACAGCTTTATAGCAGGCAATTCCGCCGGTAACACCTACAACGATTGTTTTCATTTTCTTCAGATTTCTTATTTCTAACTTTCGATTCCTTTTATCATTTCTCTTACAATAGTTTCTGCTATTTGCTTTTTCCCTACCGGACGAGCAATTATTTCGCCGGATTTTATCAAGATCCCGCTGTGGTTTCTCTCCGCTATACGTGATACTTCGTTTGCGAAAACCATATCGCATTCGTTTTTCTCGGCCAGGTGGTTGGCAACGTTTATCAGTTCATCTTCCGACACATCTTTCAGTAGTTTAAATCCCACTAAAAAAGTATTTGGATTGTTTTGCTTGATGACCGGAATCACTTTTTTTGTGCGTTTAAGCCCCATCACAATATTGTCATCCGACGAAATTTTTTCATTTACGTTGTATCGGCTCATCGGATTTTCAAGAAGTTCTATTACGGTTAATTCATCCGTTCCAAGGTGAACTAAGGAACTGCATATCTCCTGTGCCAATTCATAAACACTTACAGCGTAAGTGAATGTGAAATCTGAAATGGCCATGGAATGAATGAAATAATCTATCGGAACTGTTTTTGTCAATTTATCTACTGCATCGTATACGCTTTCTGCATCGGTAACGGATATAAATTCTACGAATGGTTTTTGTTTTTCACTTAACTCTTTTCTATATGCTGTTTCGGTGAGAACATAAATTACGCGAAAATCGGTTCGCTTTTTAGTCTCGAAATAGTCCAAGACAGCTTCCAGACAATGCCAGCCAAGGTTACCCGTACTTACATTAGTCAGTTTTCGTACTCCATCGATATTTTCCGATGTTCCTCCAGCCGTAATCGCGATGTTGAGCATAGTCTATATTCTTTCTTGGATGCGATTGTTATCATCTAAAATAAAAACTCCGGGTTTATGTTCTTTTGCTTCTTCAGGCGACATGGATGCATAGGCCATAATGATGATTCTGTCGCCGGGTTGCACCAGGCGGGCTGCCGCTCCGTTAAGGCAGATAATTCCGCTGTTGGCTTCACCTTCAATTACGTAGGTCTCAAAACGTGCACCGTTGTTGTTGTTAACCACGCTAACCTTTTCCCAGACCAGAATTCCACTTTGTTCGAGCAGTATTTTGTCGATAGTGATGCTTCCCGTGTAGTTGAGATTGGCTTCGGTAACGGTGGCTTTGTGAAGTTTTGTTTTTAATAATGTTAATTGCATTTATTTTTCAGAATTATGTTGTCTATTAATCTTGTTTTGCCGAATTTTACAGCTACGGCAGCCAATGCTTTGGCGCCAATTTCTTTTGTTGTTTTTAATGACGGATATTCGTAAATGTTCACGTAGTCGATATCGGCGAGCGGCATTTCGTTAATCTTACCGGAAATTATTCCAATGAGTTTTTGCACATCGGTTTCTCCATTTTCAAAAGCCGATTTTGCTTCTAATAAAGCTTGATTCAGAACTACTGCCTGTGTTCTTTCGTTTGCAGATAAATAGGTGTTGCGTGAACTCATTGCCAATCCGTTTGCTTCTCTGACAATAGGGCAAACAATCAGTTCGATATTCATGTGTAAATCGTTTGCCATTTTAATTAAAACGGCAGCTTGTTGGGCATCTTTTTGTCCGAAATAAGCTCTGTTGGGTTGAACAATATTGAAAAGCATTGTTACAACCGTGGTAACTCCCCTGAAATGCGATGGACGCGATGCGCCACACAGCACTTTTGTTATTTCCCCCACAACTTCCACAAAAGTGGAACTTCCTGCCGGATACATTTCTTCTACCGAAGGATAGAAAATAACATCTGCACCGGCTCCTGTGGCAAGTTGTTCGTCTCGCTCAATATTTCTCGGGTACGATTCGAAATCTTCGTTGGGAGCAAATTGTGTGGGATTTACGAAATCGCTTACTACCACGATATCATTATCAGCCTTTGCTCTGCGAATAAGCGAAAGATGCCCTTCGTGCAGAAATCCCATGGTTGGTACTAAACCGATGGCTTTTCCCGATTTTCGTTGTGAATCGAGATATGTTCTTAGTTCATTTATGGTTGTAATTATCATAGTTAGCTATTAGCTGTTGGCTATTGGCAAGACAGCACAACATTCCACGAAGGAGCTAATGGCTAAAAGCCAAAAGCCAACAGCTGATTTTAATATAGTTTTTCCAAAATTTCCGAATCCATATCAAACGTATGTTCGTTTGTTGGGAAATTACTGTTTTTTACATCCGAAATGTAATTTTGAATGGCGGTTGTAATATCTACATTCAATGTTGCATATTGTTTAACAAATTTCGGTACGAAATCGTTGAACATTCCCAACATATCGTTAATAACGAGTATTTGTCCGTCACAACTATTTCCCGCCCCAATGCCGATTGTTGGGATTTTTATCGATTCTGTTATCAGTTGCGCCAACTTATCGGGAACGCACTCCAGCGTGATGGCAAAGACACCGGCTTTCTCCAGTAATTTGGCATCCTCCAATATTTTTTTTGCACTTTCTGCGTCTTTTCCCTGTACTTTAAATCCACCAAAAGCATTTACTGATTGTGGTGTCAATCCGATATGTCCCATTACCGGGATTTGTGCATCAACAATGGCTTTAATAGTTTCTGCAACATTAGCTCCACCTTCAATTTTCACGGCTCCGGCTCCACCTTCTTTCACTAATCGTCCGGCGTTTCGTACTGCTTCCTCTTTCGAAATGTGATACGATAAAAAAGGCATATCGGTAATTACGAGAGCACGCTTTACTCCCCGAACAACGGCTTTGGTGTGATAAATCATTTCCTCAACGGTAACCGGAAGCGTGGATTCTTGTCCCTGAAAGACCATTCCCAGCGAATCGCCGATTAATATGGAATCGATTCCGGCTGCATCCACCATCTTGGCCATTGAATAATCGTACGCGGTTAGCATACTGACCTTGCGATTGTTGTCTTTTGCTTCCTGAAACGATTTTACGGTAAATTTTTTTGTCATTTTTTTAATTGCGAAGAGCGAAGTGCAAAGAGCGTAGAATAACAGCCAATTATTCGCCTTCTGATTTCTGATTTCTAATTTCTAATTTCTTCTGATTTTCGTCTTCCAACATTTTTTCCGTTTCTTTTCCCATTAACGTGTATAGTTCGAGCATTTCGGGCATAAAGGCCTTCAACCTTTCTATGTGCATTTTGACAGTTTTTTGGTCACCACGTTTAATAGGACCGGTTAGTGCTTCTTTACAATCTTTATCTTTCAGATTATTGATAACGCTTTCCAGTAGAGGCAACGTTGCTTTTTGAATATCGCTTTTCTCTACACCCGATTTTTCAAAAATTTCATACGAAGCATTCAGCAATGTTACCAAGTAATTAGATAAAACACATGCCGCAGTGTGGTAAAGCACTTTTTTATTGGAATCGATATAAAGTGTTTTATTTCCGCATGCGTTGAAAAAATCAGTTAACCGTTTGTTTCCATTTTTCGATTTCTCAATGCCAAACCAAACTTCATTTAATTTTTCTTTTGCCAAGAAGGGGTCATTGAAAGCCAAAAGCGGATGAGCACAAGCCGTTTGATAGCCGATTTCTTTCAGCGGTTGTAATATTGCAAGAGAATGTACGCCGCTGGCATGCAAAACTAATTTTTTGTTTTTATCCAAAATGGGAAGATTGGATATTTGCTGAACAACATTTTTGATTTGGTCATCGGGTGTTGTAATCCAAATCATTTGGCTGTTGCCAATCAGCGTATCTAACGATGTGCAGGGACAAGATCTGGTTAATTGAGCTGCTTTTTCAGCGCTTTTTGGGTTGCGGCTATAATAACCCTGTATTTCAAAACCTTTATCTTTGAAATATAACCCCAAAGCGGTTGATACTTTGCCTGCACCTATAAAAGCAATCTTCATCACCAGTTTTATATCGCTGTTTTGCGGGGCAAAGGTACGAAATATTATGGGAGCCGAGGGCTGAGGCAGCGATTATTTATAAAAAAGAGACGATGTGAAAATCGCCTCTTTCAATTTTTTATAAAATATAATTCGTAAAATTAAAAACAGTTTTCTTAGTTACCTAAATTTTACCCAAACGCACAATTCGGTTGAGATACAATGTTAAAAAAATCGTTTCCTTTATCGTCCACCAGAATAAATGCGGGGAAATCTTCCACTTCAATTTTCCAGATGGCTTCCATTCCAAGTTCGGGATACTCTACGCATTCAAGACTTTTGATGCTGTTTTGTGCTAAAATAGCGGCCGGTCCGCCGATGCTTCCGAGATAAAATCCACCATACTTTTTGCAAGCATCGGTAACTTGTTGACTTCGATTGCCCTTGGCCAACATAATCATGCTACCACCGTGCGATTGAAACAAGTCTACGTACGAGTCCATACGCCCTGCTGTGGTCGGCCCCATGGAACCCGATGCATAACCTTCCGGTGTCTTTGCCGGGCCGGCATAATAAATCGGATGGTCTTTAATGTATTGGGGAAGTCCTTCGCCACGATCGATACGTTCTTTGAGTTTTGCGTGAGCGATATCGCGCCCAACGATAATGGTTCCGTTGAGTGACAAGCGCGTGGAAACCGGATATTTTGATAACTCGGCCAGAATTTCAGACATCGGGCGATTGAGGTCGATTTTTACGCCGCCGCCTTCGCCTGCTTCTCGCATCGATTCGGGAATTAAGCGGGTTGGGTTGTCCTCCATTTTCTCAATCCAGATGCCGTCTTTGTTTATTTTTGCCTTGATATTTCTATCTGCCGAGCAAGAAACACCCATTCCCACGGGGCACGAAGCTCCGTGACGAGGTAGCCGGATTACACGAATGTCGTGTGCAAAATATTTTCCACCAAACTGAGCTCCTAACCCTAATTTTTCTGACGCTTTTTTAAGCTTCTCTTCCATCTCAATGTCGCGGAATGCGCGGCCAAACTCATTACCTTCCGTAGGAAGATTATCGTAATATTTGGTGGATGCTAATTTTACAGTTTTCAGGTTAGTTTCCGCCGAAGTGCCACCAATAACGAACGCCAAGTGATAGGGCGGGCAAGCGGCTGTCCCTAACGATTTCATTTTTTCGGTCAAATATTCCTCCAATTTGCCGGGTGTGAGTAGCGCTTTGGTTTCTTGATACAAGTAGGTTTTATTGGCCGATCCGCCACCCTTTGCAACACAGAGGAATTTGTATTCGTTTCCTTGTACGGCGTATAAGTCTATCTGGGCGGGTAAATTTGTACCTGTGTTCACTTCGTCGTACATGTTGAGCGGTGCGTTTTGCGAGTAGCGAAGATTTTCGTTCACAAACGTGTTATAAACACCACGTGAGAGTGCTTCTTCATCGTTCCCGTTTGTCCACACCTGTTGTCCTTTTTTGCCCATGATAATGGCCGTTCCCGTATCCTGACAGAAAGGGAGTACCCCTTTTGCCGATATTTCGGAATTGCGCAGAAACGTAAGCGCCACGTATTTATCGTTGTCACTTGCTTCGGGGTCGGTTAAAATTTTCGCTACTTGCTCCTGATGTTCGGGGCGAAGCAGGAATTCTACATCGCGAAAAGCGTGTTGCGCAAGTAG
Source organism: Bacteroidales bacterium UBA1035 (assembly GCA_002316835.1). Lineage (GTDB taxonomy): Bacteria > Bacteroidota > Bacteroidia > Bacteroidales > Dysgonomonadaceae > Petrimonas. Next base: position 23,932 of record DCEG01000103.1, read on the forward strand.
AGCAAGTGCTTCGGGTGCAACTTTCAGGATTTCTTTTCCTTCAAATTCTGAAACCGAAACGTGGTCCTTAGTCAGTAAATAGTATTCCGTTTTGTCTTCCGACATCGGAAAAGGTTCTTGATAATGAAATGGTTTTGTTGCCATATAATGATGTTTTGTGATTATTTTTTCGAATGGATACAAAATTACAAAGAAAAAGTGAATTAATAGCGGATAGCCATATAAACAACTCTGAGGGAACTTAACGGCGCACTCTATTTATACCCATTATAAATAATATACCTTAAAATCTGGTTTATTAACCAAAAAATATGTTCCTTTGCATCCGGAAATGGGATTGTGCTATTTATGCGACTTTCAGAACTACAAACAGGCGACAAAGCATTCATCGTAAAAGTAAACGGATCGGGAGCATTTCGGAAACGAATTCTTGAAATGGGATTCGTGCGTGGTCAGGAAGTGAAGTCTATATTGAATGCCCCGCTAAAAGATCCTATCAAGTACGGAATTATGGAGTATGAGGTATCGTTGCGCCGAAGTGAAGCGGTGATGATAGAAATCTCGAAACTGAAGGAGGATGTAGATTACAGTTCGGCGAACAATGACTTCAGCGATATTGATGATGAGAATGCCGATACAGATGTAGTTGAGGAGTCAATATATGGCGAAAGTTTTCATAAAAACGGTAATACAAAAGTCATTCGTGTAGCGCTGGTGGGAAATCCCAATGCCGGAAAAACTTCGATTTTTAACCTTGCATCCGGAGCACACGAACACGTTGGGAATTACAGCGGTGTTACCATCGACGCAAAAGAAGCAACGCTGAGACACAAAGGTTATAAATTTATATTAACCGATCTTCCCGGCACTTACTCCTTATCGGCTTATTCCCCCGAAGAATTGTATGTGAGAAAATATATTTTCGAGGAAAAACCCGATGTTATCGTCAACGTGGTGGCGGCATCAGCATTAGAACGAAATCTGTATCTGACTACAGAACTCATTGAACTGGAAAAACCGATGGTGGTAGCGCTTAATATGTATGATGAACTCGAGAAAAGCGGGCGTAATTTCAATCACCGGATGCTTTCCGAAATGTTTAACGTGCCGATTGTCCCTACAGTTGGGAAGAAAGGATTTGGTATTCCCGAATTGCTTGAAAATGTAATTGAGATTCATGAATCGGAGAATAAATCACACAACGTTAATGTTCCTTACGGGCGCGTATTGGAAAAATCTATTGGTATTATGTGTCGTGACCTGTCGTCCAATGGCTTTTCTGAATTAAATATGCCGAAACGATATATCGGTATTAAGTTATTGGAAGGCGACAAAGAAGTGGAAGGTGCGATCGCTAAACACAATAAAGGCAAGGATCTCTTGGCTCGCAGGAACAAAGAACGCGATTACATAGAGAAATTATTGAAAGAAGACCCAGAATCGGCTTTTACCAACGCCCGATACGGATTTATTGCCGGTGCGCTGAAAGAAACACTTAGCGAAAAGATCAAATTCGAAGATAAAACTACTGCCCTCGATTCCATTCTGACAAATAAATACCTGGGACTTCCGCTTTTCTTTATTTTCCTTTGGATCATGTTCGAAGCCACATTCCGGCTCGGCGCATACCCGATGGAATGGATTGAGTGGATTGTTGCCGGAGTTGGGAATTTAATCCGAGGAAATATGGCCGAAGGCCCGCTCAAAGACTTGCTGGTGGATGGAGTTATTGGAGGAGTAGGAGGAGTAATAGTCTTTTTGCCCAATATTGTGATTCTGTACGCGTTTATAGCGTTTATGGAAGACTCGGGCTATATGGCACGGGCGGCGTTTATTATGGATAAACTGATGCACAATATCGGACTTCACGGAAAATCGTTTATCCCGCTTATCATGGGATTCGGTTGTAACGTTCCTGCCGTAATGTCCACCCGAACCATCGAAAGCCGCAGTAGCCGCATGATTACGATGCTCATTGTGCCTTTTATGTCGTGCAGCGCCAGACTTCCGGTTTATATTTTGTTTGTCAGCGCTTTTTTCCCCAGAAACGGCAGTTTCGTTATGCTTGGATTGTACGGTGTGGGAATTTTGGTAGCTATTCTGACGGCTATAATGCTCCGAAAAAAATTCTTCTCAGAAGAAGACACTCCGTTTGTGATGGAGCTGCCGCCATACCGGATGCCTACGTTTAAATCTGTGATTATCCACATGTGGGAGCGAGCCAAACAATATCTATTGAAAATGGGTGGTCCTATTCTGATCGCATCTATTATTATCTGGTTTCTGGGATACTTTCCGCAAAATAAAGAGAGCGATGCTGCATTTGATTCGCAAATAGCGCAAATAGAGACTCTGCAAATAGGTAGTGAAAAGAAAGCTGAAATGATTTCAGATGTAGAGCACGCAAGAAATACCGAACATCAGGTAAATTCGTATATCGGAAAAATCGGCCACTTTATGGAACCTGCCATGCGTCCGTTGGGATTCGATTGGAAAATATCAGTAAGTTTATTGTCGGGAATGGCGGCAAAAGAGATAGTAATCAGTACTATGGGTGTGCTTTATACCGGTGATAGTGAGGATCAACAGTCGCTTCAAACTCGGTTACTATCTGAAACACATGCTGATGGCTCACCTGTATTCACTCCGCTTGTTGTTATTGGATTCTTACTGTTTATTCTTATTTATTTCCCTTGTATTGCCACTATTGCAGCCATTAAAGAAGAGTCGCATTCGTGGAGATGGGCTCTTTTTAGCGTGGTTTATTCTACCGGGCTGGCCTGGTTTATTGCGTTTCTGGTTTATCAAATCGGAAGTTTTGTTTCGTAAACATTTTGAATATCGGTTTGTTATAAAATTATGAGTTTACAGTTATTTATAGTTATCATCATCGGCATTATTGTCTCCATCATAGTGATTCGTGGAATTTATCGTTTCTTTTTCGTGAAAAAGGAATCGGGATTCTGCGGTAGTTGCAATGCGTGTGAGTTTAATCCCTTAAATATGCAGAAAACTAAATGAAGAGAATACTTCTTCTACTTATCGGAATTGTTTTCAGTTTTGGAATTTCGGCACAAGAAACCAATCTCAATTTCAATGAAAAATTAGCTTTAGAGTTAGGCGCAGATGATTACGGAATGAAAAGCTACGTGCTGGTTCTTTTAAAAACCGGCAAAAACAGATCGAAAGATCAGAATCTGATCAATGAATCCTTTGCCGGTCATTTTTCCAATATGAACGAACTGTCAAAACAGGGGAAATTAGTTGTTGCAGGTCCTATGGGAAAAAACCTGAAAAACTATAGGGGGATTTTTATTTTTAATGTAACCACTTTTGAAGAGGCAACTGAATGCTTGAAAGGCGATTTAGCTATTCAGAATGATTTCCTTCAAGCCGAATTGTATCAGTGGTATGGCTCCGCCGCGCTTCCCGTTTATCTGGAAGCGGAAGATAAAATCTGGAAGAAAAAGTATTGATAAAGTCTATTTTAGCAGATTAACCAATACTTCCAAATTGCTTGGCGAAGTCGCTTTTTTCCCTTCAGGAGTATATAACTCTTCAATACGCGAAGCATAAGCCGAATAAACCTTGTGTTTTACAATCTTCATCGTAGAGTTTACTAACCCATTCTTTTCGGAAAAAGGCTCTTCGATAATGGCAAAACCGGAAGGAATCCACCTGTAAGGGAACATTCCGTCGTATTTGCCGCCTTTCAAATATTCCGCAATTTCTTTTTCGATAAGCTGAGCGGCTTCGGTTGGATTGGATGTATGTTTTTTTAATTCAACCGGATTAACCACGATAAGCGCCGTTGTATAAGGCCGTTGATTGTTGTACAACACAATCTGATCGATAAACGGTGATTTGGCCATAATAGATTCCTCAATCCCTTCGGGAGAGAATTTTTCGCCGTCATCGCTTATCAGCAACGATTTAGTCCGGCCAAGCACATATAGATATCCGTCACTGTCGATATATCCCATATCACCCGTTCTGAGCCATCCGTCCACGATGGTTTCGGCAGTAGCTTCCGGATTTTTCCAGTAACCTTTCATCACGTTTCCACCGCGAATAATTATCTCTCCTTTTTCACCCGAGGGGACTTCTTTCAGATTGTCATCCACGATTTTTATGTCCATATGAGGAACCGGTTTTCCCGATGAACCAAGCTTATGTGCGTGTGGACTGTTAGCCGAAATAATCGGCGTAGCTTCCGATAAGCCGTAGCCCTGATACATCGGAATGCCGATGGCATAAAAGAATCGCTGCAACTCAATATCGAGCAAAGCGCCGCCACCGATAAAGAATTCCATATTGCTGGCAAACGATTCGCGAATTTTGGAGAAGATGATTTTATCGTAAAATGCTAACAACGGTCTAACCCAGATACATTTGGATCCTTTGTTAAAACCTTCCTTGTTGTATGCGTACGCAGTTTTAAGTGCTTTTTTGAATAAAGTATTGGTGAATTTCCCTTTCTTTTCGATTCCGGCTTCTATGTTTTTTCTGAAGTTGGAGGCCAGGGCAGGAACACTCATCAGTAAATGCGGATTAATTGCTTTCAAGCTCTTGGGAACATTCCGAAGAACTTCCATCGGTGATTTCCCCATAGCCACCGATGCCAATGAAGCACCACATTTCATAAACGAATAAATTCCGGCAGTATGTCCGAAAGAATGATCCCACGGTAGAATAAGCAGTTGCCTGAAATGCGAAGGTATTCCGTCTAAATGCTCCACTGCCTGCTCCGAGTTGCACACATAATTACCGTGCGACAGCATAATCCCTTTCGGATTGGCTGTTGTCCCCGAAGTGTAAGATATGTTGGCTAATGAATCGGGAGTTACGTTATTCATCCGCTCCTCTAGCGCCGATGGATTTTCGGACATTAACTTTTTGCCATTTTCAATTATAGAATCGAACGATAGTTCATTTTCCTGCAACTTTTCCTCCGGATCAAGCAAAATATAGTGTTTCACGGTAGTAAAGGCACCTTTCATCGGACGGATTTTCGCAATTTGCTGATCCGATGCCATTATAGCACAACATTCAGAATGATTCACACGAAAACTGATATCTTGCTCCGTTTCCAGTTTTACCGAAAGCGGAACGCAAATGGCTCCCGAATGTAACACGCCCAACTCGCTAATAACCCAGTTGTTTTTTCCTTCGGAAATAAGTGCGACGCGATCGCCTGCCTGAATTCCCAACGCTATTAGTCCGGCGGCAAACAGCCTGGCTTTCTCCTGAACTTCTTTGTATGATAATGAAGTATAATCCGTCCCTGTTCTTGCTTCGTAAAGAAATGGACATTCACTGTATTTTTCTACAGCTTCGTTTAAAAAGGATATAATTGTTTTGCTCATCGATATAGGATTTAGTTGTTTCAGCAAATTTAGTGTTTTTTATTTAACATTTCGGGTTTTGAATAATAAAAAACAGTGACTGCTTGGAAGTAGTCACTGTTCAAATATTTATACTTACAATTTTTAATCTTTATTCTATCCACTTCAACCATTTGGTTCCGTTGCTCCAGCCCGATTCCACAATTGTTTCGATAAACTGCATACCGCGGACGCCATCGTAAACATTCGGAAAATCCAGCATATCGGCCGATGGTTCTTCGCCATTCATTTTAGCCATCACTGTGAGCGTGAAATTGCGATAAATATTGGCAAAAGCTTCGATAAAACCTTCGGGATGCCCTCCCGGAGTGCGTATGTTCCATTGAGCGCTTTTACCCAGATACGGGTGGTTCCCGCCGATATGTATTACCTCTTCCGGTTGGTTCCCTTTTTTTAGGAAAAGCTGATTGGGATGTTCCTGAACCCATTTCAATCCTCCTTTTTCACCATATACCCGAATATTTATATTGTTAGCTTCGCCTACAGCCACCTGACTTGCGGAAAGTAATGCCCTTACTCCCTGTTCCATCCGCATCATAGCTGCTCCGTCGTCATCGATCGGACGGCCGGGGACAAAAGTATTTAGTTCGGCGCAGAGTTCTTCCACTTTTAATCCGGTCACGTACTCACACAAGTGCCAGGCGTGCGTTCCGATATCGCCCATGCAGCCGGCCTTCCCCGAAAACTTTGGATCAGTACGCCATCCGGCATTATTCCCGTCCTGTAACTCAATGCGTTCTGCCAGCCAACCCTGCGGATATTCCACGTAAACGCGGCGCAGTTTTCCCAACTCTCCCGCGGCAATTCTAGTCTTCATCTCTTTTACCGCGGGATATCCGGAATAAACGTGTGTTAAAGCCAGTACCAGACCGGTTTCTTTCACTTTTTCCTGAAGCGCTTTGGCTTCTTCCAGCGAGAATGTCATGGGCTTATCCAGTACGACGTGGATTCCTCTGTCGAGAGCCATCATCGCCGGCTCGAAATGATATTTGTTGGGCGTTACGATCACCACGAAATCCATTCTTTCCTCTTCGGACAGATTCATTTCCTTTTCGAACATTTCCTGATAAGTGCTGTAGATGCGGTTCTCCGGCACGAAATAAAAGCGGCCGGATTCTTTCGACACTTCAGGATTCGAGCTAAAACATCCGCAAACCAGTTCCACCATGTTCTCCATCAATGCTGCGCGCAGGTGAATAGCCCCGATGAAGCCGGTAATACCACCGCCGACCATTCCCATTTTTAATCGTCTTTTTTCCATTACACTATATTTTTTGATTATTTGGCAAAAAAAGCATCAAACGCGTGTCCCGAAAGCTGAAAATCCAACTTCTTGGTGAATTCGCATGATTCACGCGCACCGTGCTCACGATCCATGGCGCTGTCTTCCCACTCGATGGAAAGCGGCCCCTGATACCCGATAGCATTGAGCGCGCGGATGATTTCCTCGAAATTTATCTTTCCCCGTCCAACGCTGCGGAAGTTCCAGTAGCGACGTGGATCGCCGAAGGGAACATGCCCGCCGAAAACGCCTACTTGCTTGGGAGTATCGCTCCAGTAAGCATCTTTCATGTGAACATGGAAAATCCGATCTGAAAACTGATAAATAAAATCCACATAATCCACTCCCTGATAACCGAAGTGGCTGGGATCGTAATTGAACCCGAAAGCAGGATGATAATTCAGTGCTTCCAGTGCTCTGCGAGCAGAGAACGTATCGAATGCGATCTCGGTGGGATGCACTTCCAGTGCAAAACGAACGCCCAACTTCTGAAACTCATCCATAATGGGAATGAAACGTCGGGCAAAGTCTTTGTATCCTTCTTCGATGGTTGATTCGGGAACGGGCGGGAACGAATAGAGCAGGTGCCATATCGGACTTCCGGTGAAACCTACAACTGTATCCACTCCCAGCGCTTTCGCTGCTTTGGCGGTGCGGATCAATTCTTCGGCCGCACGCTGGCGGACTCCTTCCGG
>DCEG01000103.1:31638-31999 GCA_002316835.1 Bacteroidales bacterium UBA1035
TGATCGGGTAGTCCCAGTTCAAGGCCGTCGTATCCGAATTCTTTCGCTTTTACACATACATCTTCCAGTGATAAATCGCCCCATTGCAGGGAATAAAGTGTTACTAATCGTGCCATATTTTATGTTTTTATGAATTAAAATAGTTCTAACGGATAGTGTTTTGTAGGGTTGTTGTTGATTTGATTCCATACAAAACTACATCATTTTTTGTAAAAATGCAAGTACTCTCTAAAGTCAATTTACTGTATTTTTTGTACCTTTGCGGTCAGGTTATGAACTTAGCAAAGGCGTTACGCCAAAACAACACAAACGATCCGCACCTTTTAGGCAGGGGCGATATCAAAAAACTTCTCGCACAATA
>DCEG01000103.1:32186-43647 GCA_002316835.1 Bacteroidales bacterium UBA1035
AGTATTTTTATTGGGCACGGTATTGGTGCGATTGCACTTTCGGGTATGGCTGTGACTTTCCCGATCATGAATATTATTATTGCTTTTTCCACTCTTATTGGTGTTGGGGGCGCAACGCTTACATCTATCAGATTGGGCGAGAAAGATGAAGAGAATGCGAGAAGTATTCTCGGGCACGTTGCCGTGGTAAACACCGTAAACGGCACTCTTCTTGGGGTTATATCACTGATTTTTCTTGAACCCATTTTGAGATTGTTTGGGGCGAGTGAGACATTGCTGCCTTATGCCAGTGATTTTTTATCGGTTTATATGATGGGAATCCCCATCGGTTTTGTTTTTATCGGGTTAAACAACATCATGCGTGTTACCGGATATCCGCAAAAAGCGATGCTTTCTTCCTTTCTCACGGTAGCTGTAAATATCATACTTGCTCCAATTTTTATTTTCGTTCTTGGTTGGGGAATGAAAGGCGTTGCTTTGGCAACGGTCCTTTCTCAGTTGGTTGGGTTGATTTGGGTCTTGATTCATTTTTTCAACAGAGATAGCCTTATTCATTTCGAAAGAAAGAGATTTAAGTTGTCCTCAAAGACTGTCCTTAATATGATGGCGATCGGGGTTTCTCCTTTTCTGATGAACCTTACTTCCAGTCTTGTCGTTTCTATCATTAATTTTGGGTTAATGAAATATGGCGGCGATCTGGCAATCGGAGCGTATGGAATTATCAATCGGGTACTGTTTTTGTTCGGAATGATTGTTATTGGGTTAACGATGGGTATGCAGCCGATTGTGGGATACAATTATGGAGCAAAGCAAATTGGTCGTTCATTCAGAGCACTTAAGTACACGATTATTGTAAGCACGTTGATTATGACTTTTGGACTATTGATTTCTCAGCTGTTTCCACACCTTATTATGGGTATGTTTACAAGCGATACAGAACTTCTAGGCATTGCAGTCCGCGGAATGAGAATTACTACGATTTTATTTCCGGTTATTGCTGTTCAAATGGTTATAAGCAACTTTTTTCAATCGGTAGGGAAAGCGAAAATAGCGATCTTCCTGTCGTTAACCCGGCAACTTATTTTTCTGATTCCTTTCCTGCTTTTACTTCCCCGATATTTTGGGTTGGACGGTGTTTTTATGAGTATGCCTGCCGCCGATTTAATCGCATTTTTTGTAACGGTTCTGACATTTGCTTATCAGTATAAACATATGAGAAAGGTATAAAAAAAACCGACCTTTAAAAAGATCGGTTTGTGCGGTCGAAGGGACTCGAACCCCCACGCCTCTCGGCACTAGATCCTAAGTCTAGCGCGGCTACCAATTACGCCACGACCGCATGCAGCGTTTTTTGCGAATGCAAAGGTAATACTATTTTTTTATTATCTGTCATTTATCCAAAACAACTTTCTCAATTATTTCGGGAAAATGTTTGTATTCCAGTTCGTGTACTTTACGTGCAACATCATCGGGAGAGTCAGCGGGTGAAACTTTACAGGTAGCCTGAAAAACTATATCACCTTCGTCGTAATGTTCATTTACATAATGTATGGATATCCCCGATTCGTGCTCACCGGCATCAACAACCGCAAGGTGAACACGGTCTCCATACATTCCCTTACCTCCATATTTCGGCAGCAATGCCGGATGAATATTGATTATCTTGTTGGAAAATGCTTCCAAGATAGGTTGCGATACTTTTAATAAGAAACCTGCAAGCACGATAAAATCGATCTCGTATTGACGCATCGTCTCAAGGATCAGATCACCTTCATCGAACTCTCTTTTGTTAAATGTATAAGACGGAATTCCCAATTTTTTCACTCTTTCATGTACAAGAGCATCTTTTTTATTGGAAAGTATCAGTGCGATTTCAATTTTGTCACTACCTGAGAAATATTTGGCAATATTCTCGGCATTCGATCCGCTACCTGAGGCAAATATGGCTATTCTCTTCATAAAATACGTTTTCGCTTTGCACAAAAAAACGGTAAATGTGCACTTTTTTTGAATTTATTGATTGAAAAATTGTGTGGTTAAAGAAAAATTGATTTACTTTGCATCCACAAAATTAAAAAGAAAATATCTTTTATTTACTAATTTAATTAATAAAAAGTTATGTCTGAAGTAGCACAAAGAGTAAAATCGATCATCGTCGATAAATTAGGTGTTGAAGAAACTGAAGTAACAGAAACTGCCAGCTTTACCAATGATTTAGGAGCTGATTCACTTGACACTGTTGAGTTAATCATGGAGTTTGAAAAAGAATTCAATATCTCAATTCCGGACGATCAAGCTGAGAAGATCTCCACTGTAGGCGATGCTATTGCTTACGTTGAGCAACACGCTAAATAAGAATCCATAATTAAAAATTCATGGAGTTAAAAAGAGTAGTAGTAACAGGCCTGGGAGCCGTAACGCCGCTGGGAAGCGATGTCCAAACAACATGGGAAAACGCTGTAGCGGGAAAAAGCGGGGCCGGGCCTATTACTCTTTTCGATGCATCTTTGTTCAAGACACAATTTGCCTGTGAGGTAAAAGATTTTGATCCTAATGACCTTTTGGACAGGAAAGAAGCCAGAAGATTCGACCGCTATTCGCAGTTGGCATTAAAGTCGGCAAAAGAAGCGATAGAAAATTCAGGGCTCGATCTGGAAAAAGAAGACACCAATAGAATCGGTGTTATTTTCTCTGCCGGAATCGGAGGTATCAAAACATTTGAAGATGAGGTTGGTAATTATTTTGTAGAACAAGAAAAAGGCCCTCGATTTAATCCATTTTTCATTCCGAAAATGATAGCCGATATCGCCGCCGGGCATATCTCTATGATTTACGGACTGAGAGGTCCCAATTACGCAACAGTTTCGGCTTGTGCGTCATCCACAAACGCCATAGCCGATGCTTTTAACCTTATCAGATTGAACAAGGCAAATGTTATTGTAACAGGTGGAGCAGAAGCAACCATCAGCCCGTCGGCTGTTGGCGGATTCAACGCTATGCATGCACTTTCTACCCGAAACGATTCGCCTGAAACGGCCTCGCGCCCTTTTAGTGCCAGCCGTGACGGATTTGTAATGGGAGAAGGAGCTTCGTGTCTGATTCTTGAAGAACTGGAACACGCCCTTGCACGCGGAGCGCACATTTACGCCGAAGTTGCCGGAGCCGGAATGTCGGCCGATGCTTATCACCTCACCGCTTCGCATCCCGATGGATTGGGAGCTAAGTTGGTAATGCGTAATGCCTTGGAAGATGCAGAAATGCAACCCGAAGAGATAGATTACATCAATGTTCACGGAACATCTACGCCGGTAGGAGATATTTCCGAAGTGAAAGCCATTCTGGATGTATTTGGAGAACACAGTTACAATCTGAACATAAGTGCAACCAAATCGATGACGGGACACCTGTTGGGCGCCGCCGGATCGATGGAGGCCATGTTTTGTGTTCTGGCCCTCAGGGATCAAATAGTTCCGCCAACCATTAATTTTAAAGAAGGCGATGAAGATCCGGAAATTGATTATAATCTTAACTTTACATTCAACAAAGCTCAAAAACGCGAGTTAAGAGCAGTATTATCGAATACCTTTGGCTTTGGAGGCCATAACGCAAGCGTTATTCTTAAGAAATTCAACAAGTAATGTGTTAAGAAAATTTATGCGAAAAGTAAGGGCTATTCCTCATAAGGGAAAAGAGCCTTACTTCTCATTTTATAAAATGCTGGGATTTTATCCCGATAGAATTGATCTGTACCAGGAAGCTTTAACGCATAGATCATCTTCAATGCGCTCAAATTCGGGGAAATGGGTGAATAACGAAAGACTTGAATTTTTGGGTGATGCCATTCTTGATGCTATCGTAGCGGACATTTTGTACAAGAAGTTCGAAAATAAGAAAGAGGGATTTCTCACCAGCACCCGCTCAAGAATTGTTCAACGCGAAACGTTGAACAAGATTGCCATTGAAATCGGGATCGATAAAATTATCACTTCTTCCACCCGAAATCTCGCTCACAACACCAATATTTACGGCGATGCGCTTGAAGCATTGATCGGCGCAATATATCTCGACCAAGGCTATCGCGTAGCGAAGAGTTTTGTTTTCGAAACACTCATCAAACAGCACATCAATATTGATACGGTTTTGAAAAGTGAAGTGGATTTTAAATCGCGATTGATAGAGTGGGGGCAAAAATACAAAATAGAGGTCGGTTTTGAAGTAACTGATTCTTCATATGATGAACAAAACAATCCTGTTTTTGAATCGCGTGTTATTGTAGGCGGAATGGATTTAGGTTCCGGTAAAGGGTATTCTAAAAAAGAATCGCACCAGAAAGCAGCAAAAAAAGCCATTAAAAAACTGCGTAACGATAACGAACTGCTGGAGAAACTACTGACTTTGAATAAAAATGTTTCCACTGAAATAGATGAATCGGAAGAAGAAAACCTGCCGGTTGAAAACATCTCGGAATAAAACCACTTTTTACTCCGCTTTGGGAACTGCCGTTTTTACGGCATTTTTTATTTCCTGTTCATTGTGCAAGAGCAAACAAAAGAAAAACTGCTAAATAAAGACTTGTGGTTATTTTTATTTTTGAAGAAGCTCTTGACGAGTTTTTTAACATGGTTATTTAAAATAACAGCCCTACGCAGCAAACGTAGGGCTGTTTTGTGTGAATGTCTAAAATATAATTGTCTTGGGTCTTACTGCTTATGCCCAAACTCCAAATGAGATTCCCATTCTTTGTCCTTGTTGCACCAGAGGTGTATCGGCAGTTACCAAGCGAAGTTTTCCGGCCACTTCTTCCAAAGGAACATCTGTAATTTCGCTGCCAATTTTTGAAACCATTCGGCCAAATTTCTTTTCATGAATAAGTTTTGCAGCGTGGCCGCCGAGCAACGTACTTAAATTTCGGTCTGCAGGTGAGGGTGAACCTCCGCGTTGTATATATCCAAGAACTGTCTCACGGGTTTCGAATCCGGTTTGTCTTTCAATTTCACGGGCAAAATACATCGCCGGCCTCTCACTGCTTCCCTGTATTTCAATTCCTTCGGCAACGGCCACAATGGAATAAGCTTTCCCCAATTCCATGCGTTTTTTTATCTTGTCGATGATCACTTTCATGTTGTATCCGAGTTCAGGGAGAAGAATAATATCGGCTCCGCCGGCCATTCCGGCATAAAGCGTGATCCATCCGGCGTGGTGTCCCATCAGTTCGATAACCATCACACGGCGGTGAGAACTGGCGGTGGAGTGAAGGCGGTCGATGGCGTCGGTAGCGATGTTTACGGCTGTGTCGAACCCGAAAGTTACGTCGGTTCCGTACACATCGTTATCGATTGTTTTTGGAATTCCCACTACATTCAATCCGAGCTCGGAGAGCATCCACGTTGTTTTTTGGGTACCGTTTCCACCGATGCATACCAGACAATCCAAGCCCAACTCGTGGTAGCATTTCTTTATCTCTTCCTGATCCTTTTCATCGGGTGATGTGATTTTTTTGCGGAATATTTTTTCGCGGGCAGTCCCCAAAATTGTGCCCCCCAGGTTAAGGATACCTGAAAGAGATGAATCAGTTAATTCGATAATGTCTTTGTAAAGCAGGCCGGAAAACCCGTTTTGAATTCCGATTACTTCCATTCCATAATTATTAATGGCTGTTTTTCCAACGCCGCGTATAGTTGCGTTGATCCCGGGACAGTCGCCGCCCGAAGTGAGTATTCCAATTTTCATGAATGTTTTTATAAATTTTGTTTATGCAAAGAAAAGAAAAAATAGAGTAAATGGCAAGATTATTTTTTGTTTTAATTAAACGATGTGTGGTGTAATCTGAATTGACTTTTTGAACGATTCCTATGGAGTTTAGTTGTGGGTGATTTTATCTTCTTCAGCAATTAAAATTTGGATTATTCATGAGTTTGTCCTATGAACAAATTTTGTTGGGTAGCAGCACTGAAAGGTGTGTAATCAGATAGTTACTTCAGGCGCTATACAGATTTTTTAAGTTCTCAACTTCGTAGAAGTTCTCTTTACATAATCCCCGGATGAATCCGAGGGTTATTAAGGGAGTTGTCCTACGGACAATATTGGTAAGTAGATTGCGCAAACGGTTTTCAGTTGTTTTGCATAACAATATTAAATTAGTGAGTTCAGTTAATAAATCGTCATTTTAATCGGATCCACCGTAAACTTTCTCCAACTCTTTTTCACGCATTTTTTGCTCCCGATATGCCCAGTCTTCTACCTGTTCCTGACTGACAAGACGACCGTCTTCGAAGAAGAAAATACTATTTATCTGACGTTGCTCAAATGAGTAAAATATTAACTCTTTGTAAACTAATTCTTCGCAAAAGACACCTTCTTCGTTATTAAAAAAGTTGTACTGCAGTGGCTTGCCATATCTTGCAATAAATACTTCTTTCTCAATTCCTGGCCTGACATCCGTGAATTTGCTGCTCTGATCTCTTAACAGTACACAAGAAGTTAACAGCCCGAAAAAAATGACGGTTAAGAATATAATTAATTTTGTTCTCATACAATAGTATTATGAAAAAGTTGGTTTATGAGATTTTCTGAGTTATTATTTCAGCTGCTTTTTTCGATGCATCAGTTCCACCAAGTATCCTGCGCATCTCGGCGTAATTATCCAGCATATTTTTTCGGTAGTTCTTAACGTGAAGCAACTGAATAAGCTCTTTCCGAATGTTATCGACAGTGAAAGATTTCGCAAAAAATTCCATCACAATTTCCCTGCCGCAGATAAGATTTACCAGCGAAATATATGGAGTGTGTAAGATGTTTTTAAAAGCCCAATATGATAATTTCGGCATTGGCGTGCGATAACATACTACCTGAGGAACGTTTAGCAATGCTGTTTCTAACGTTGCTGTTCCCGATGTAACCAGTGCAGCTTGTGATTGTGCCAAAATGCGATACGTTTGATTGAACAATACTTTAAGTGGAAGTCCTTTTACAAAATCATCATAGAAATGAGGTTCAATACCCGGTGCGCCGGCAATAACAAACTGATAATCTTCAAATCCTTTTACAGCTTGCAGCATAGGAGGTAGATTTCTGGATATTTCCTGTTTCCGGCTACCTGCGAGCAGAGCTATGATCGGGCGATCGGGAAGTTTATTGGCAGTAATAAATTCCGAAAACGTTTCATCCTTATAATTGCGAGTATTAATCTCATCTACCGACGGATTCCCGACATAATGAACCTCATACCCCCGTTTTTTATAGAAATTTACTTCAAATGGAAGAATGCAAAGCATCTCGTCCACGTATTTTTTGAGCGATTCTACCCTGTATTCTTTCCATGCCCAAACTTTTGGCGAAATGTAATAGAAAACAGGGATATTCAATTGAGTTTTTACAAACTTGGCAATTTTCAGGTTAAATCCGGGATAATCTACCAGAACAACCGCATCGGGGCGATAATTCGTGATATCTTTTTTACAGAGTTTAAGGTTATTGAGAATGGTTCTTGCGTTCATAACAACCGGAGCAAATCCCATAAAGGCCGTTTCCCGATAGTGCTTTACCAGCGTACCACCCTGGGCAGCCATAAGATCGCCGCCAAAAAAACGGAAATCAGCATTTTTATCGTATTCCTTCAACGATTTCATCAGGTTTGATGTGTGTAAATCGCCGGAGGCTTCACCAACAACAAAGTAATATTTCATAATTTACAATATACCGAATCGTAGAGACGCGATTAATCGCGTCTCTACAGGTTCCACTTCTTTAATTCAGGAACAAAATCGTGTGCGGTCATATCAATTTTCACGGGAACAACTGCAGCGTATCCGTTTGCCAGCGCCCACTCATCGGTATTGACATTATCTTCTTCCCAGTTTTCGAAATTTCCGGTCATCCAAAACACATCGCGCCCGTTTCCGTCTGCCGATCGCTGGTATTCGTTTACCCATTTCCCATGCGTTTGCGATGTTATTTTAATTCCTTTTATTTCGCCTTCCGGAACGTTTATGTTTAAACAGATACCTTTGGGAAGCCCTTTTTCGAGAACGGTTGCAGCTACTTTTTTTGCCACCTCGCAGGCGTATGTGAAATCGGCATCGTAGGCATATTCGCAAAGAGAAACCCCAAAAGAAGGAACTTCGAAGATGCATCCTTCAATGGCAGCTCCCATCGTTCCCGAATAAATTACGCTGATTCCCGCGTTGGAACCGTGATTGATACCCGAAACCAACAGGTCGGGCTTACGATCCAGAAACTCGTTCAATGCCAGTTTTACACAATCCACCGGCGTTCCCGTGCACATATATGCCGTGAATCCTTCTTCCTGTTTATAAATTCTGCTTCTCAACGGTTGCGATGTTGAAATGGCAGACGACATACCCGATTGATGCAGTTCCGGGGCGAAAACAATAACATCGCCCAACTCTCTCATCGCCTCAATAAGCGAGATAATTCCTTTTGCCTGATATCCGTCGTCATTGGTGACAAGAATAAGAGGCCTTGTACTATTCATTATTTTTCTATTTTAAAAATTAAAGACAAACATAATCAAATTCATCGACTTTTCATACACGGCAAGTGTTACAAAATCGTTAAATTGAAGTCTGCATTCCAAAAAAATACAACAATTTGTTTACTTCGGTGTTTTAGACAGAAAATAATCACAATTCAACGTATGAGAAAGTTATATTTGTTTTTTGCCCTGCTATTATTCTTATCAACTGCCCGGGCGCAGGAGGTGCGTCCCGTGAAGAATGTAATCGTAATGATTCCCGACGGAACCTCTGTAGGAGTTTATTCTGCCGCCCGATGGTATAAATTTTACAACAAGATGGGCGACCGTTTACATATCGATCCCTATTTCACGGGAACCGTTACAACACACTCTTCAAACGCCCCCATCGGCGACTCTGCGCCCACGGGTTCAACCTATGCCACCGGCGTTTTGCAAAAAACGAGTAATGTGGCCATACATCCCGAAGCCGATCCCGATAACGATATTTACCCGGTTGATGCAGGCAGAACCTATCAGCCTGCGGCTACCATTCTGGAAGCTTCCAGAATGCTGAAAAACAAAGCGGTTGGTTTGGTGGTAACGTGTGAGTTTCCACACGCCACGCCTGCCGATTTTTCGTCGCATTACCATACGCGCAGTGCGTACAAATTTATTGCTCCGCAAATGGCATATCAGAATATGGATGTGATGTTTGGCGGCGGGAACGGTATTCTGACCGACGATATCAAACAACATTTCCGTAACAATGGAACCACGTTAATTCAGGACGATCGCAACGCACTGTTGAATTACAACGGCAACGGAAAAGTCTGGGCGCTTTTCGGAGACAGGGCATTGCCTTATTCCATTGACAGAAATCCGGATAAAGTACCGTCGCTGGCCGAAATGACCGAAAAAGCGCTGGACGTATTATCTAAAAAAGAAAACGGATTTTTCCTGATGGTGGAAGGTAGCCAGGTGGATTGGGCGGCTCACGCCAATGATCCTATCGGAATAATTACCGAATACATTGATTTTGACGATGCCGTAGGCAAAGTGATGGCGTTTGCCGAAAAAGACGGAAACACGGCGGTAGTGATTATGTCCGATCACGGGAACAGCGGATTTACCATCGGCTCGAAAGATTGCCCCGGATACGATAAACTGACTATTCATCAGTTGTTTGAAGCGGTATCTAATTATAAACTTTCGGCAAACGGAATCGAAGCCATTTTAATAAATACCAAGCCCGAAAACATTAAATCGGAATTCAGAAAATACACGGGAATTGATATAACCGACGAGGAATTGCAATCGCTGCTTTCTTCGAAAAACTATAAGGAAGGCGATTATACCCAAGTGGGAACCAGCAATAACCTGGCGCACAATATTGTGAATATACTGAATTCCCGCACTTGTTTTGGATATACTACAGGCGGTCATACCGGCGAGGAGACGCTGCTGGCATCGTACCACCCGCAGGGTGATATCCTGAAAGGAAATGTGCGCAACACGGAAGTTAATGAGTACTTGCAAAAAGTTGTAGGATTGGATAAATCGTTGCAGGAGTTATCAGATGAGATTTTTGCAAAACATACCGATGTTTTTGCCGGACAAAAATTCACGGTGAACAAAAAAGATCCCGAATTTCCGGTTCTGACCGTTAAAAAAGGAAGAAACACATTGGAAGTAAAAGCTTTTTCGTCGGTTGCCAAACTCAACGGCAAGCCGTTCGATATCGGTTCGGTGGTGGTGTATATGGATAAGAATGATACGTTTTATTTGCCGAAAAAATTGGCAGAGAAATTATAAAAACAAAAAAAAGCGGCGATTGCCGCTTTTTTTCTTCTCCGCTGAAGCGAACGGTGGCGGTATGGCCAGTAAGGGATTGCGGGCTAATCACCTATCAAGGTACACGAAAGTTGAAGCGGGCTACAAACCTTCGCATACCTCTGAAACCCTTATTGGCTATACCGCATGTTGTGTGGCGTTTTTATTTATTAGTCCATATCTGTATTCATCACATATCTTGTCATTTTTGAATACCGATTTCTCAAATATACACTCTAAATTAAATCCAGCTTTTTCAAGTACTCTTTGCGAAGCTTTATTAAAATCAAAAACTCCGGTATAAATCCGAACTAATCCAAGAGTACTAAATCCGTATTCCGTAATCAATCGAACTGCTTTTGTGGTTATTCCCATGCCCCAATAGGGCTCTCCAATCCAATAACCAATCTCGGCAGACAATTTATAGACATCTGTTTGCCTTACCAAGCCGATAGTGCCAACAAATTCACCGTTATATTCTATTGCAAATGTGAATTGAGGGTTCTCCCTTTGACAGTATTTAATAAAGTCATTGGCATTGTTCTCTGTATAAGGAAATGGGATATAATCTCGCAAATTATCCCAAATCCTTTTATTATTGCAGAGTTCGGCAAGTCTTTTTGAATCAGAATCCCTGAAGGCTCTTAGTTTTAATTGATTGTCTGTCAATTCCATTTTGTCAATAATTTACAAACCAAACAGAATAATCATCAAGTAATTGATGGTTTTTTGATTCTATGTCAATTGCTTTTAAATCAGCAAGTGGTATCTGAAAACGTTTTTTATCTGAAACTCTTGTCAGTTTAGCAAACAATCCATAATCATCATCGCGATAATCGTCAATTCTAATCATGTTGAATGTGTCACGGTATGATGGCCTTGTTTTTTTTAGTTCTTCATATTCTTGCTCATCACCCGGTCCAAAAATGTAATACTCTTCCCAATTAAAATCTTCTATGCCAGTTAATTTAACAGGCAATTCGAGGTTTATTTCAAGATAATTTTTATAAATTTCAATTGTTTCAGTCCGTTTAGAAATATCGTCTAAATCTTTTGGGAAGACTGATTCAATCCTTTTTTCCTGTTTCTCAAAGTTTTTATCCATGTTGCAATGTCGTTTGTTAAAATGCCGCACAACGTATTATTTACGCAACA